>NZ_JAVKGT010000003.1:0-123695 GCF_031432335.1 Nesterenkonia flava
CGAGGTCATCCGCTCCCTGCGTCGCGGGATTCCCGTGAAGCTGGTCGAGTTAAAGAAGCTGGGCCGGACTCTGAACCGACGAGCTGCTGACATCCTGGCCTACTTCGACAGGCCGGGCACATCCAACGGTCCAACCGAGGCGATAAACGGCCGGCTCGAACACCTCCGCGGCACCGCACTGGGATTCCGGAACCTCACCAACTACATCACCCGAGCCCTGCTCGACACCGGAGGATTCAGACCCTTGCTACACCCTCATCTGCGATGAGCCAGTTATGCCCGTGGTCCAGGCTCACGAGAGCTCCGGGCCAGCTGGTGAGCAGCTCTTCAGTCTCCGCGTCATAGCGGGCGACCAAGTTCCGTGGTGTTCCGGTGTCCGGAATTCACACTCTCGCCGGGCCTGCCCGGCGGACATTGCACGGGGAAACTTGGCGTCACGCTCACGCGCTGCGTAGGTGCACAGCGGTCAAACAACTGAGAGCTACGAGGACCAGTCTCATTGAAAGCGCAGATCAGTTGGATTCCTGATCGATTTCCTGAACCCGGAAGGACACTTCGGAATGAAATTCCGACCACGGAACGCGCTTCGGAACATTGCTGGCACGGACGCTTGGCAAGATAAGCCATGAATCACAGACAATCGCTCGCACAACGGAAAGATCCCGGCCCATGACAACCCGTGACCCCGAGGAGCACCCACCCGCTGGGATGAGCAGTCCATGGGCAATTCGGTGCGCTTCCTGATCTATCCGCAAAACGAGGGTCCCGAGTCTGAATGCGCCCAGGAGCGGGAGGCCTTCGATGTGCAGTCGGTCTACTCGCCCATGCTGCTGGAAAACCCAACGTCGAGGCCAAAATCTGCGGCGTCGGCTATGTGACCTTGGACGATGAAGAGATCGAACTCGGCCCACCCATGTGCATCTGATAGGCGCTCGCGCAGCTCCCCTGGTGTCTCGGTCAGTCGAGGCCGTAGAGGGTCTGGCGCTCAGCGTCTACCAGCAGAAGGTGCTGGCCAGCGCGGATCACCGTCTCCCCCTCCTCGGAGCCCCCATACCGCCAGCGCCAGTCGCGCTCACCGTTCCACTCGTACGCGGTGATCTCCCGGTCGCTGACGGTATAGAGACGACTGTCACCGGGGTGGACCCGCGGGGTGCCCTCCAGACGGCCGAGAGAGAAGACTTCTGCGCCGTCAGCGGCGTCCAGCACGGTCAGCGCGTCATCGCCAATCAGGTAGACGTAGTCACCGTCCGAAGCCTCGTGGATGTAGCTGAAGGACTCGCGGGCCGTACGATCCCACATCTCGTCACCCGTGGCCGGGTTGATGCGCATGACGTCACGCCGATCTCCGCTGCCATCGGCAATGTATAGCGCGTCATGGACAACCGTGTAGGAGCGCGCCTCCACGACGTCGTCCCACGTCTCATCCAGGGCAGCGTCGACTCCCAGCAGCTCAATCCCGTCGCCGCGGCTGGAGACTTCGACGTACTCACCGTCAACGGTGACGATCCACCGCTGGCCCAATCTGGCAAACTCCTCGAGCTCAGCACCGTCCTCCAGGCTGATGTAGTAGTTCTCTGCATCAGAGCCGGAGTTCCCGGACCATCCGGTGAGCCGCAGAATGTCACCGTCGGGACCGTCGGTCAGAATGACGCCGTCGCCGAAGCCCTCCAGCTCAAGCTCAGAGACCCACGCCGCCTCGTCCAGGCTTGCGGCATTCCGGTACTCCGCCACGGACCGGGAATCAGGTTCACTCTCCCCGGGGTAGCTGCTCTGACGCATGAGCACCACGCCCTCGGAGTAGGCATAGAGCTCGGGATAGAAATCCACTGCCGCCTGGGACAGGACCTCCCCGCTGTCGGTGCTCACCGCTGCCAGGTGATAGGTGCGGTTGTTGTTCTCGTCGACGTCGTCACCGCCCCATCGCAGGATGACAGCGTTCTGTTCCCCGGTGACAAAGCCCGCCATGCCGCCGTAGAGCCCGTGCGTCGGGGCGTGGAAACCCTCCAGAGCGTCCTCCAGGTTGATCTCCCACTGGGCTTCGCCGTTGCGCAGGTTGAGCTTGGTCAGCGTGGGCTGGGATGAGGGCAGGTCCGGCTCCTCAGGGAGGTTGTCTCCAAAGGACCCGTACTGATTGTCGCTCCAACCCTGGTTGTAGCCGTAGGAGTCAGTGAGCCCCTCCTGATTCTCTGCCCACCATTCGGAACCTGGCGAGCTGAACCCTGGATCCGTGGCCTGCCATTCGTCGTAGGCGTCCCATCCCGCCTGGTAGTCTGCCTCGATTCCCGCGTACCAGCTGGAGTCCACCTCCCCGGCAAGCCCGCCCAGGGACTCCAGCCGCGTCATCACCACGGCTTCGTCCTCACCCACGCTCCACACCGAGGGGGCGGCGTATTCGTAGCCGGAGTCTCCGAGGGCAAAGTCGAACTCCCAGTCCCGCTCCATATCTTCGCTGAGGTCTGCAATGGCAAAGGCGTTCTCCGAGGACGAACCGCCAAGCATGCGGGGCACCACCACTGCTGCCGTCACCACCAACGCCACCACGACGACGACGGCACCGGCTCCCAGCAGCACCCGGGGCCTCTTCAGAACGGCCGCCGCGGAGGGCCTGCCGCCGGATGGCGGGAAGTGGCCCGGTCCCGGGCCGGGTCCGGGCGGCCGGCCTGGCGGGAACTGGCCGTAGAACGGCGGTCCGCTGGGCGGGACGCCTCCCCCGTGAGGCGGCTGACCGGCACCGGGAGCAGCAGACTGCGGCGGCGGGCCGTCAGAGTGGGGCTGCTGGGGCTGAGAAGGGGACGGCGCCTGTTGGGATCCCAGCGGTCCGGGGTGCGGAGGCCGCGGCGGCAGCGGCGGAGTCCCAGGCTGCCGGGCGGGTGGCGGTGGAGGAGGGGGTGTGGGCCCCGGCGACGGGGTGGATTTTTCGTGGTGCTCTTCCGGACCAGAATTCGGACTCAATGCTTCCCCCTCAATGTGCTGGTGCGCTCCGGAATCTAGAGTAATAGAGGACGGAGGTCCCCCGTGTTCATGACATAAATGACCACACCTGTTGGCCGGAACAACTCGCATTGAGACCATCAGCTAGCCTGGGATTATTCATCACTGCATGGGCAATTGAGGGGACGCCATGAGTTCGGACAATTCCGGCCAGCCGCACGGAACATATGACGGCAATGGCCAATGGCAGCCGGGGTTCTTCGACGATTCCGGAACATGGCACGGCGGTTTCTACGATGAGGCCGGGCAGTGGCAGCCGGGATTCTACGACCCGCAGGGGCAGTGGCACGCCGGCTACTTCGGTGAGGACGGCACCTGGTACGGCGGTTTCCGTGATCCGCAGGGCCGCTGGCACGCCACGGCAACGGCGCCGGCCGCAGCCCCTGACGAGTCCACTCAGGCACTCTCCGCACCCGAGACCTCCGGTCCCGGCGAGGCGCGGCAGGGTGAGTCCCAGACGTCTGCTCTCTCCGCTGAGTCTGCCTCACCGACCGACGCCGATGGCCTCGCCGTTTCCGAAGAATCCCCCGTCCAGCAGGGACACGGCACATCAGCCGACCATGCCACTACGGCGATCCCACCTCTCTCGGCCGTGACACCTACCGAAGCCCAGCACTCCCCCACCGAGCCGACGTCGCTGAGCGGTGCGGCGACACCCGGCGGCGCCGCTGACCACACAGGCACTCGGGACGCAGGAACTCCGCCCGAGGCGCAGTACGGGGCAATCCAGACCGAGCCCCAGCAGTACGCCGGCTACGCCCAGGGCCAGACGCAGCACTACGGCTCCGCTCCCTCGGCCACCAGCGCCCCCTATGCCGGTCACGGATTCGCTGCAGGTCACTACGGCGGCTCCCAGGGCTATCCGGGCTCCGAAGCGCCAGAGAGCAAGAAGAAGCGCTCAACGCTCGGCCTTGTCGCCACCTGGCTGCTCGTGCTGATTCTGCTAGGAGGCCTCGCCTTCGGAGGGTGGTGGTTCCTCTGGAACGAGGACACTCGCGTCGCCAATCCTTTCCAGGCCTCCAGTGCCGCCGCAGAGGAGGAGCCCGAGGACGAGGGGCAGACTTCGGAGGATGAGGAGGACGCTTCCGAGGACGAGGAGCCCGACGCCGTTCAGGCCGAATCAGGGCTTTTCCTCGACGCAGTCTCCGATGCTGACTTGGTGGGCCTTGCCGAGGAGACCTCGGACTCCGCCGAAGTGGTCACGCCCCTGGGAACCTTCACCGTGGAGAACTTCGCCACCGCCGAGCAAATTCTGGTGGAGGGACAGGAACAGACTCCGGCAGATGGTGAGGCCTTCCGAGTAGTGGAGTGGAGCTTCGAGCCCGGCTCCCGGGAGGAGGAACCGCCCTCCGGAAGCGCATTCGTCTCCGCCGCGGGAGAGACCCATGAACTGACCTCTCTCTCCTACAACGATGCAGGCAGCGGACGGTTCCTGGTCTCCGCCGCCGACGACGACGTCATCGTCATCGATGCCCACGGGGTCGAGCAGCAGATCACGCTGTCAACGGGTGAGCGGGTGCCGAGCCTTCCCGCGGCCGGCTTCTATCGTGATTCCTCCGATATGTTCCTCGACCTGGGCACCGACTTCAGCGTGAGCTCCCAAAACATCTCTGTGGGTTCCAGCTCAGCGACGATCTCGGCCGATGCCACGCTCAACGACGTGGAGCTGACCTATTACGAGAACCTCACCAATGACCCTCAGGGCTGGGCCTCCGAGGGCACGGTCTGGGCGGTGGCGCACGTTGACCTGGAACTGACCGGTGACCAGTCCGCGTTCGAATTCCTCTCCGGGAGTTGGCAGGTCAACGTGACCGACCAGGACGGTCAGACCTACAGCGCGACCTATGTGTCACAGGCCGGTGGAGAGTGGGGGTGGCCCATGGGGTACTTCTACGTGGCGGTGGAGGTGCCGATGGACGTGGACGAACTGGAGATCACTCTCGATCTAGAGTCGACCTTCGCCCCGTGGAGCGGCTCCGGGCGTGAAGGCGTCTCCCTCAGCAGCGACCCCATTACGGTCCAGTTCCCCCATGAGCTGAGCGACTGAGCCCGCTCACTCAGTGAAGGTAGTGGCGTAGGCGCCGAGAGCTACCACGAGCGCTGCGCAAGCTAGTCGGCACCAGATTTCGCCGCCCTCGCAGGACCATCAGACCTAGCATGACCGCGAAGGAAACCACACCCCAGGCAAGCAGCCCCTGGTTGAAGTCCTCCCCGGGAATCTGGGCGATGCCCACCAGCTCCACGGCGTAGCCCAGGCCGGCGGCCAGGGCGAGGAGACCGGCGCCACGCCGGGGCGGCTGGGAGGCAGTCGGTGAGCCGAGGGCAGGCGATTCGTCGTCGTCAGTATCCTGTGTGGTGATCACCGGAAGCGGGGAGGTCACCACGGCGACTCCACGGCGGCGCCGTTGAGAGACCAGCAGCCATACCGTCAGCACGGCCAGCAGCACCAGCACGATCCGCATGAGGGTGACATGCTCGCCGAGGAACGCCATGGCCAGCAGCGCAGGGGTCACCGTGGTGGTTACCGTGGAGGAGCCCACCGCGAGCGTAAAGGTAGCTCTCGCCAGTGCCGCATACTGGCAGAGGGAGCCGAAGACGCCTCCCAGAGCCGCCTCGGTGCCCCACAGCGCAGCGGGAAGGCTCCAATGCTCCGGCAACGGCTGAGCCAGCAGAAGGGCCGCCGCCGCGGCCACGACGCCGAACTGCGTCCAGTAGGCCACGGTCGCTGGGCCTGAGTTCCTGCTGACAGTGCCGCTCAGCTAGTGCCCGGCACCGAACATCGCCGCGGCGGAGACCGCAAGTAGTATTTCCACGCGCTCTACTGTCCTGCAGGTGGACACCTTCGGTCCACGGCGGTGTTGTGTCCCTTTTCATTGCACAGGAGGCAATGTTTGACTGGGACCATAACCACTCGCCTGATCGACGAAGCGCTCCCATTGTTGGAGGCTGTGTCAGAGTTCGGCGGAGTGAACGCGGCGGCGGATGTGCTGGGGCGCAGCGCCTCAGGGATCTCACGCCAGATTCAGCGTCTCTCCGCGGAGGTGGGCACCCCGCTGCTGCGCCGCCGCGGGCGCCAGGTGGAGCTCACCGCTGCGGCACGGGCCCTGGTGCGAGAGGCCCCGCATCTGCATGCCGCCGAACGGGTCCGTGCCGCGCTGGCCGAGGCGACCGATCCTCAGGCCGGGGAGGTACGCCTCGCCGCGCATGTCTTCGCGATGTCGGCCATTGTGGTGCCGGGGCTGCGACGGTGGTCGGTGGCCCATGACCACAGCACGTGGAGGGTCCGGGAGACCGAACCGGCCCAGGGGCAGCAACTGCTGACCTCGCGCACGGCTGATGTGGTGATCATGCCTGCAGGACCGGACACTCCCGCGGCGGATCATCCCCGCTTCAGCGTGGAGCCTCTGGTGCTGGAACCGGTAGACCTCATCGTGCCCCCGGGCCACGAACTGGCCTCTCGGACGGATGAGGTCTCCTTGGACGAGGCCGCGAATCAGGCGTGGATCCTGGGGTCACCGGGGCAGGGCTCACGGCAGGAGATACTGCAGCACTGCTCCAGGGCAGGGTTCATCCCTGCGGAGGGCCATCACGCTCAGGACTGGACCTCGGTGTCAACCCTTGTGGCAGGCGGACTGGGGGTTTCACTGCTTCCCCGGATGGCATCAACGCATCCGGGCGTGGTGCGGGTCCGGCTTTCCGGCCCCACTGCACCGGTGCGTTCAGTCCTGATGGTGCTGAGGCGCGGTGCTCAGGAACGGCAGCTTCTCCGGGAGACGATGAGCACACTGCGGGCCACAGGCCTCGACGCGCTGGAGACTCAGCACACGCTCGCAGGTCTCGGCGCATAGGTTCGGACCATGCGAGAGGACAACGCAAAGGGCCCCGATCCATTTCTGGATAGGGGCCCTTTGTCATTCTCGTTGCGGGGGCAAGATTTGAACTTGCGACCTCCGGGTTATGAGCCCGGCGAGCTACCGAACTGCTCCACCCCGCGTTGGGACTTGTTTAGTTTACATGCCGGTTAGCATCTAGCAAAATCGAGGCAAACTCGCGCCTCGTCCCCCGCACTGACCGGGACCCGGGGGCGAGCCCTGAGCCCCGGTCAGTGCATTTCGGGTCTTGCTGATCAGCCGTTTTCGAGCGCCTCGAGCTCGGCGATGGCCTGCGAGAGACGGTCCTGAGCCTCGCCGTAGGCGGCCCAGTCACCTTCCTCAAAGGCCTGCTGGGAGTCCTGCCATGCCTCGAGGATGTCAGCGCGAACCGAGGCGAGGTCGCCGTCGCCCGTTGCCGGAGCCTCAGCCTCCTCGTCCTCCGCGGGTGCCTCCTCCTCGTCGGTGGTGGCCTCCTGATCCTCTTCGGTCACCCCGTCCTCGTCATCGGGACCGGCTTCGATCTCATCCTCGACGGCGTCGGCGTCGACGCCTGCACCGTCGGCAACCTGGGCGCCGGAGTCCCCTCCGAAGACCTGGTCCAGGGCCTCACCGAGGGTATCGCCGAAGCCGACCTCCTCGCCGAAGGCCACGAGCACGTGGCGCAGCGCCGGGTAGGCAGCCGCAGTGCCGGTCGACTGAACGTAGACGGGCTGCACGTAGAGGATGCCATCACCGGCTGGCAGCGTGATCATGTTGCCGTTAATGACTTCCGAGGCGCCCTGACGCAGCAGGTTCAGCTGCTGGGAGACCAGGTTGTTCGAATCGAAGTTCGCCTGGGTCTGTCCCGGGCCTGGGATTGCGGTGTCACGTGGGAGTTCAAGCAGACGCAGCTGTCCATAGTCCTCGTGCTTGACGCCGTCCTCGCCCGTGCCCGCGTCGCCACTGGCGGCAAGATAGCCATAGATGACGTTGCGCTGCTGTCCTCCGGCGGTCACCGCCGGGATGAACGTCGAGGTCAGGGAGAAGCTGGGCTCTTCCTGGCCGGGCATCTGCAGGGTCATGTAGTACGGCGGCTGTGCCACGTCCTGGTCGGCAACCGTGGGATCCTCCGGCACCGACCACGCGTCGTTGCCCTCGTAGAAGGTGCCCGGATCGGTCACGTGGTACTGAGCCAGCAGCTGCCGCTGCACCCGGAACATGTCCTCGGGGTAGCGCACGTGCTCCAGCAGCTCGGCGCTCATGTCCTCGTAAGAGTGCAGGGAGTTGGGGAACACGTTCTGCCAGGCCTTGAGGATCGGATCCTCGTCGTCCCAGGCGTAGAGGGTCACCGATCCGTCGTAGGCGTCCACGGTGGCCTTGACCGAGTTCCGGATGTAGTTGACCTGTCCCGCGAGCACCGGTCCGCCCTGAGTCAGGGCGTCGGTGGTGGCGGACTCCAGCTGCTGCTGGGTGGAGTAGGGGAACTCGTTGGAGGTGGTATAGCCCTCCACGATCCACTTCACACGGCCATCGATGATCGCCGGGTAGATGTTCTGATCGACCTCCAGGAAGGGTGCAACCTTCTGGACACGCTCACGCGGGTGGCGGTCGTAGAGGATCTGGGACTCACTGGTGATGTCACCGGAGAGGAAGATCTCCGGGGACTGGAACTGCAGTGCGTAGACGAGCCGGTTGAACGTGTTGCCCACGGAGGGGCCGCCGTCGCCGGTGAAGGTGTACTGGGTCTCCTCCTGGGAGTCCTGGGCCGCTGGGCGGTCCAGCTCCATGGGCGGCTCACCCTCGGGGGCGCCGACGATCGAGTACTGCGGGGAGTTCTCACCGAAGTAGATGCGCGGCTGGTAGTCCTCATCGGTGCCCAGTTCGCCGCGGGAGGGGATCCCATGCAGAGTGAAGCTGGGCCGGCCCTCAGGCGTGACGGTGTTCGCGTTGGCGGCGACCAGTCCGTAGCCGTGGGTGTAGACCAGGTGTTGGTTGACCCATGAGGCGTCCTGGGGCACGTTGACCTCGCGGGCAGCGATCACGGTGTCATGGCGGTCGCCGTCGATGTCGTAGCGGTCGAAGCTCAGCGTCTCGGGGAACCAGTAGTACTGGCGGAACTGCTGGAACTGACCGAACGCCGCGGAGACCAGGTTCGGGTCCAGCAGACGAATGTTCTCCGTGTTGGCGGCGTCGTTGGCCAGTGCGCCCTCCTGGGCGACTGTCTCAGCGTTGTAGTCCTGCTGCTCGATGCCGTCCAGCCCGTAGGCGTAGCGGGTCAGCTCCATGTTGCGCTCAATGTAGGGAGTCTCCAGGGTCCGCTCGGAGGGGACCACCTGGTACTCCTGCACCAGGAACGGATAGATGCCGCCGCCGATGACGGCAGTGACCACCAGCATGGCGGCACCAATGATGGAGAAGCGCCAGCGAGCGGTGATCGCCGTGACCAGGAACACCAGGCCGACGACGACGGCGGCGACCGCCAGAATGGTCTGAGCCGGGATCACCGCGTTGACGTCGGTGTACATGGCACCAGCCCAGTTGCCGCTCTGGTCCTGCAGGGTGCGGAAGCGATCCAGCCACCAATTGCCGCCCTGCAGCAGCAGGAACAGCAGTGCGGTGATGGCCAAGTGCCAGCGAGCGGCCTTTTCCACCACAAACTTACCCGAGGACTCCATGCGGATGGAGCCGAAGAGGTAATGGCAGAGCAGACCGGCGATGCCGGCCACGAGCACCGCGGAGATCAAAAAGCCGATCAGGAAGCCCAGGAACGGCAGGGTGAAGACGTAGAAGGCGAAGTCCAGGCCAAACTCGGGATCGGTCTCGCCGAAGGGCTCCTGGTTGAAGAACAGCAGCACGCCCTCCCAGTTGGCCTGGGCGGCAGTGCCGGCGAAAACGCCCATGAGGACCGGCAGACCGAACATCAGCAGTCGGCGCATGGAGGTCAAGGTCTTCTGGTAGCGGGCGACCGAGTCGTTGAGCTGGTCCTCCACGCTGCGGGGACGGGTCCGGAAGGCAATGAAGAGGCTCAGCCACACCAGCAGGCCCATGACGAGGAAGGCTGCGGCGAAGATTCCCGCGCGGGTAAGACGCTCGGTCCAGAACACCTCGGAGTATCCGAGCTGGTTGTACCACATGACATCCGCGTAGAAGCCGGCCAGCGCCACGAACGCGACCAGGATGGCGGCGATGATGACAATGGTGATCAGCAGGGCAGAGGGACGACGCGGACCGGACTCGCCGCGTGCCTCAGGACCACGAGGACCTGACCCGCCGGGCCCTCCGAATCCCCGGCTGCCGCCGTCGTCGTCATTGTTCCCGGAGCCGAAGAGGCCTCCGCCACCTCCGCCGAAGGGGTTCGTGGAGCCGAATCCCGGAGAGAATCTCACCTGGTGTCCTCGTCTTTCGCCTGTATTGTCTTCTGCCGGCTGCCTTCTTAGGCAGTGCCGCAGGGCTCGAGCCCTGCGAGGAAGTCCTCATCATTGTCCCGGACAGCCTCGACGATGCGCACGGCCTCGGCGACGTCTTCGACGCCGTAGACCGTCAGCCCGTCCGGAGTACGTCCGGTCAGCTCATCACAGTTGTCACGGGGGGCCAAAAAATGCTCGACCCCACGTTCCCGAGCCCCGACCACCTTCTGCGCGATGCCACCAATGGCGCCGACCGTGCCGTCAGGATCGACGGTGCCCGTTCCAGCGAAGTCCTCTCCCCCGGTCAACGACTCCTCGGTGAGGGTGTCGATGATCCCCAGGGCGAACATGAGACCGGCCGAAGGACCGCCCACCTCGCCAACACGGATGTCGAGTTCGACGGGGAAATCGAACTCACTGGCCAGCATGAGTCCCACGTAGTACTCGCCGTCCGCCTCCTGGTAGGTGGGAACCTCGAGCTGGATCTGGTCCTCACCGCGGGCCACCGTCAATTCTAACGGTTGGCCTGCCGCCTCGTTCACTGCGTTGCGCAGGCCCTCAATGCCGGTGATTTCCTCACCCTGGGCACTGAGGATCTGGTCTCCGTGGGCAAGGATCTCGTCGGTGCCGGCCTCGCGGGCCTGGTCAGTGAACTCAAGTACGGAGAGCTTCAGCGTGTAGTCAGTGCCGAGGTAGTCCAGCGCGGCAGCCAGTGCCAGCTCGTAGGAGGCCGCCATGGCCTGAGTGTTGCGCTGCCTGATGTCCTCATCGGTGGTTCCTGAAGGGTGGACCAGCTCATGCGGCAGCATGTCGGAGGTGGGCGAGACCCAGGCGTAGACGGCCGTGGGCACCCGTACCGTGGAGGTCGGTGCTCCGCTGACGTAGACGGTGGTGAGGCTCAGTGACCCCTCCGTCTCATAGGTCTCCGCCCCGTCCACTGAGATCACCGGCCACTCCTGGACCTCGCCGATGGTGTTCACCAGGGGTCCGGGAGATTCAATGACGTAGGGGCTGGGAAGGACCAGCACCGCGAGGCCGCCCAGCAGGGCACCGGTACCGGTGACCAGCTGGGCGGTGCGCCGCAGGGTCACGGAGTCTGCTCCGTGCCGCCGTCATCGGTGCTGCCATAGTCGCCGTCGAGCAGCTTCTTCAGCTCCTCGTCCATCTTGGAGGCCTGCGCCTCGCGCTCGGCCCGGCGGTCAAAGAACCCCTGGGGGTCGTCCAGGTCCTGCTCCTCGGGCTGGACATCAGGGTGGGCCCAGACCTCGTCACGACCTTCGATTCCCCGCTCCCCGCGCAGGTGGGCCCACAGGGCAGCGGCGTCGCGAAGGCGCCGGGGACGAAGCTCAAGTCCCACGAGAGTGGCGAAGGTGTGCTCGGCAGGTCCGCCGGAGGCGCGGCGGCGGTTCATGGTCTCGCGCAGTTTCTCCAGCGAAGGAAGATGTGAGGCGGCCTGGGAGACGACGTCGTCGACCCATCCCTCCACCAGTGCCAGGGTGGTCTCGATGCGGCGCAGCGCTGCCTGCTGCATGGGGGTGGGATCCGAGAAGAGTCCCTCGCCGAAGATCATCTCCATGGACTCGGGGTTCTGCGGGTCGATCTGGCGTGCGGCCTCTTCGATGCGATCCATGTTCACGTGCACGTCTGCGGCGTACTGGGCCACCGCGTTGAACAGGTCATCGCGCAGCCAGGGAGCGTGGACGAAGAGGCGGATGCGCGCGGCCTCGCGCAGGGCGAGGAAGAGGAGAATCTCCTCGTCCTCCACCTGGAGGTCTTTGCTGAAGGCCTCGATGTTGGCCGGCAGCAGCGCCAGAGTGTCACCGGCCAGGGGAAGCCCGATGTCAGAGGAGGAATGCACCTCACGGGCGAGCTCACCAATAGCCTGACCGATCTGGGCGCCGAAGCCGACGCCTGCCATGCGCTCCATCATGGTGAACATCTGACCCATGGCCTGCGGAGGCAGCATCCCCTTGAGCTCCTCCGGGATGCCCGCACCCTCGCCGTCCTCGAGCTGCTCGCGGATCACCGCACCCATGGCGCGTGCCACGGACTCCCCGACCGGTTCGGTGAGGGACTGCCAGGCCTCGAAGGTCTGCTCAATCCACTTGCGGCGTGTGTAGCCCTGGCCGATCTGACCGAGGGACTCGAAGGTGGTGGCCTCGTTCAGCCACATCTCCGCCAGGCGCAGCGCAGAGTCGATCCGGTGCTGATCTGCCGGGGTGACGGCGGGGTCGTCTTCCTGAACGGCGGCGAGCGCCGAAGACATGGTCACGTCCCAGTTGACCGCGGAGGCGTCGTCGTCGTTCTGCATGGCGGAGAACATCGCCTGGACCTGCCCCATGATCTGCTGCATCATGCCCGGGTCGGCGCCGAGGCCGCCGAGCATCTGGGAGGGGTCAAAGCCGGGCGGGAAGCCGGGGAAGCCCCCGGACTGCTGACCGGAGTCTGAGCCGCCGGGGCGCGGCGTGCCGGTGAACCCGATCGAGGGCCCTGAGTCCTTCTTCTGGTCCTCAGGCTTGTCGCCGGAGTCCTCCGCGTCCTTCTGCTCGTCCTGCCCGAAGGCCTCGCCGAACAGTTTCCGCAGGAACTCCTCGTCAGGTCCTTCGCGGTTCTCGCCGCTGCGGGAATCGTCCGAGTTCTGGCTCATTGCGCTGCTCCTAAGCTCCTGGCGTCTACCGCCAGTGCGTTCACCGATAGTGATGTGAGATCGGAGACTTCAGAGTATCGCCGTCAGCTGGGCGTTGTCTGTCCCGCCGCGGCGCAGTTCGCCCGTAGCACAGCGCATCCCCGGCCGGGCCCGCTCCGGTCTTATGCCGCGGGCAGGTGGGTGAGGCAGGCGCACTCAGGATGAGAACTGATCGGCATAGTGCTCGCGGCCCCGGTGCCCAGATCAACGATGACCTGAAACTGCTCACAGGCTGCGGCATAGCGACCATCCAGCAGCACCTGAACCTGGTGCACCGTCACGGCAGCAACGAGGTGCACCAGATGCGGGGGCATCTCCAGGGTCGAGCGAAGGACCGGACGGGGAACACCGTGCAGGTCCAGGCAGTCCGCGCAGGGACCGGGGTGCCGGGTCAGCAGGGGGCCAATCACCAGCACCTCCGGCAGGCCTGGGCCGTGCAGCGCCAGCGGCAGAAGAGCACCAGCGTCGTCAAGCTCATGAGACTCCGGCCACGGGGCGTCCGGGGTGACCAGCCGGACGTCCACCCCGGGGGTCCGCGCACCCTCCGGGGCTTCGATGAGGACCGGCTCCGCAGCCTGCCTCCCCGGCAGGCCCCTACCGCGTCCCGGCCGATCCCTCTGGCGCTCCGGCGCGCTGAGCAGCGCCACCGCGGCGGCAGACCGCTCCCGTCCCCTCTGAGTGCGCAGATACCCCCAGTCCAGGTCGCCTGTGCCCACGGGGGCATCGTCGCATAGCACCACGGTGCCCGGACCCAGCCCCAGCAGCAGGCGGGCCACGGTGAGTCCGACGGGACCCAGGCCGTCAATCCGGAGGGCCGCGAGGCCTCGCCGGAAACGCGTGGCGTCCTGGGGCGCGCTCATCCCGGGTACGCCGGGTGAGCCTGTGCTGGCTGCGCCATTCATGAGGTCCATTCTGCGGCGGTGGCGGAATCTCCGCTGAGGTTTTCCACAGGGCCTGCGGGAACGGTGGTGACGTGACCCCGTGGGGCTACGCTAGATCCATGGCTGGGCAGGAGCGTCAGACGACGATGACGGTAGACGGCGCCGAGGTGCTGGTGATTCGCTCGGCGCGCCGCTCGCGCACCATCACCGCAGATCAGGTGGCCGGCCAGCTCCGACTGAGGGTGCCGATGCGACTTTCCGGCGCCGAGGTGGAGAAGCACGCCCGGGCGTTCCAGCAGAAGCTCAACCGCCGCTCAGCCTCTTCCGGCCGCAGCGACGAGGCCCTTGCCCAGCGGGCGCGGGAGCTCTCCGCTGAGTATCTGGACGCCGTGCCACAGCCCACCTCGGTGTCCTGGTCCGCTCAGCAGCAGCGCCGCTGGGGGTCGACGACGTCAACCACCGGCCAGATTCGTCTCTCTGCGCGGCTGAGGACCATGCCTCAGTGGGTGGTGGACGCGGTGCTGGTTCACGAGCTCGCGCATCTGATTGAACCGGGGCACGGAGCAGCGTTTAAGAAGCTTGTCGCACGGTATCCCCGCACGTCCGAGGCCGATGCATTCCTAGCGGGCGTCAGCTGGGCCGAACAGCACGGGAGCTGAGAGGCGGGCCCTCACCCAGCGGTGATCAGCTGAGGTTCTCAGCGAGCGCGGCCTTGAGCCGCTCCCCGTGCTTCTCGAGTTTGCGCTCACCGATGCCGGGGATGCCCAGCAACTCGTCGTCGCTGGTGGGTTTGAGCTCAGCGATGGCCTCCAGGGTCGCGTCCGTGAAGATCACGAACGCCGGGACCTCCAGCTCCTTGGAGTACTCCAGCCGCCACTGGCGCAGCGCCTCAAACAGAGCCTCGTCGTATCGGGCAGGGCATTCGGCACACCGCCGCCTCTTGATCTCCGCCCCGGAGGTGAGCACTTCACCGCAGGTCGCGCAGACCGCCGTTCGCTTGCGGGCATTAGGGCTGGGGCGTCCAGAGGAGGCCAGGATCTTCCGAGTGGGCTCTTCCAGGCCAAGCTGACGTCTCAGCGGCTTGAGGAAACGCGAGGGAGTGCGCTTGCCGCGGCCTCCCGCATGGCGGGCCACGGCTGAGGAAAGAGACAGGTACTTCCGGGCACGGGTAATACCGACATACAGCAGACGCCGTTCCTCATCGATGGCGCGCTGATCCTGAGCGAAGCTGATGGGCATCAGGCCCTCGCACAGTCCGGCCAGGAAGACGGCGTCCCACTCCAGGCCCTTCGCCGAGTGGAGCGACGCCAGCGTCACGCCCTCCACGGTGGGCGCATGCTGAGCAGCCGAACGCTCCTGCAGCTCGGCCACAAAGTCCCGCAGGGTGAACCCCTCGCGCTCAGCGGCCAGCTGATCCGCCAGAGCCACCAGCGCGGCAAGGGACTCCCAGCGCTCCCGCACCGCGCCCGTGGTGGTGGGAGCCTGGGCCGACCAGCCGTGGGAGGAGAGCACGGCCCGCACCCCTTCGCCCACACTCTCATCATCATCCACCAGCGAGGAGGTGCGCAGCGCGGCCATCGCCTCGCGCACCTCTGCCCGGGAGAAGAAGCGTTCGGAGCCACGGAGCTGATAGGAGATCCCGGCCTGGCTGAGGGCCTGCTCGAAAGTCTGGGACTGCCCATTGGTCCGGTAGAGCACCGCCATCTCGCTCAGCGGCACCCCCTCCTGAGCGAGCTCTGCGATGCGTGTGGCAATCCACCCTGCCTCGGCGTCGTCGTCGTTGTGCTGGGTCAGCTCCGGGGCGGGACCGTGCTCCCGCTGCGAGATCAGCTCAAGCGGCTCCGGCCATACCGGAGGGTTCTTCAGCCTGGCCTGCTCCCGGGTACGGTCACCCAGCAGCACATTGGCCAGCGAGACCACCTCTGGGGTGGAACGGTAGTCCCGGATGAGCTTGACCACCTTCGCCTGAGGGTGGCGGGCCCGGAAGTTCAACAAGTAGTCGGGTTTAGCCCCGGTGAAGGAGTAGATGGTCTGCGCGGCATCGCCGACCACGCACAGCTCCTCACGCCCACCCAGCCACAACTCCAGCAGACGCTGCTGCAAGGGTGAGACGTCCTGGTACTCATCCACCACGAAGTGGCGGTACTGCTGGCGCACCTGGGCGGCCACTCGCTCGTCGTCCTCCAGGATGCCGGCGGTCAGTAGGAGAACATCCTCGAAGTCGATGAGGTGCCGGTCATGCTTCAGGTCCTCATACGCCTGGTAGAGCCGGGCGAAGCTCTGATGGTCCAGGTCGGTGAGCTCGGGCTTATCCGGCGTCTCCAGATACCCCTCAGGAGTGAGGTTGGTGACCTTGGACCATTCGATCTGGGAGGCAGCATCACGCAGGGAAGCCCGGTCCGTGCTCAGCCGCAGACGTTTGGCTGCTTCCGCCAGGATCCGGACTTTGTGGTCCAGGATCTGCGGGATGGTCCCCCCGATGGCGACCGGCCAGAAATACTGCAGCTGGCGCAATGCCGCGGCGTGGAAGGTCCTGGCCTGCACCCCGGGAGCCCCCAGGGAGGTCAGCCTCGACCTCATCTCCGCCGCAGCACGTGCGGTGAAGGTCACAGCCAGCAGCCGGTGAGGGTCATAGACCCCTGATTGGACCCCATAGGCAATGCGGTGCGTGATGGCCCGGGTCTTGCCGGTTCCTGCACCTGCCAGGATGCATAGCGGCCCGCTGAGGGTGCTGGCCGCTTCTCGCTGCTCGTCGTCAAGACCGGCGAGGATCTCTTCGGGGCTGGAACTCATATCCTCTACGGTATCGGGTGCTGCTGACACCTCCGGCGGCTTCTCCACACCTCACGCCAGGCCGTGCACCGACCGGGTGGAACGGTCCAATCTCCCGGCTCCCCCGCGTTTCACCGAGGCCAGAGGCCTGCGGAACCCTAGGCTGGTCCCCGTGCGATGGACTCCTACTGAGCTGGCGGCGCTGGCGACCGCTGCGGTGCCCGGGCTGACGCCGACGGGCGTAGCTGCTGCGGCCGATGACCGGCGCGACTTCGTCTCCGCCGTGGTCGAGGACTCCGAAGGCAATCGCTGGCGGGTTCGCGCCCCTCAGCATCCCGAATCGGCCATGCGTCTGGAGACTGAACTTCAGGTGCTGCGCGGCTTCACCTCTGCAGTGCGGGCGGAGCTTCCCTTCCGCCTGCCCTCAGTGGCTGGAGCCGTGCGCCGTGGGGAGATGCGCACTTTCGTCTACAACCATCTTCCCGGTGCGTCCCTGCCGCTGAACGAGCTCATCACCCAGCCGCCCGCGGTCATCGATGACATCGGACGGACCATCGCTGCCATTCATGACCTGGATGCCTCCGTGGTGGACCACGCGGACCTGCCCCGCTACTCGGCCGAGCGCCTGCGGCAGCGTCGCCTGAACGAGCTCGATGCCGCTGCCGCCACTGGCCTGGTGCCCTCGATGCTGCTGCGCCGCTGGGAGCACGCCATGGAGGACAAGGCTCTGTGGAAGTTCACCCCGGTTGTGGTCCACGGGGACCTGCACGAGGACAACCTGCTCATCAGCGGCGACCGCGTGGTCGCCACCACCGGCTGGACCGACCTGCACATCGGCGATCCTGCCGAGGACCTGGCCTGGCTCACGGCCTCTCCCCTGCCGCAGTTCGCCACTGCGGTCATGGCGGCCTACACCGAGCACCGCACCGGCGAGGTGGACGAGCACCTCATGCGCCGCGCCGCGCTGGCCGCCGAGTTTGCTCTGGCCCAGTGGCTGGTACGCGGGAAGACCGAAGAAAACCCACAGATGGTCGAAGAGGCCAAAGCCCTTCTGGCTCAGCTGAAGACCGATATCGAGACCTTCGGCGGCCAGGAGATCTCTGTCACCCCTGAGGAGGGTGAAGAGGTCAAAGCCCCGGCCGAAACCCAGGACTCCAAGCCCGTGGCTCGGCCCGGCGCGCACGCCACCGTGGCCGGCTACGGCACCTGGAATCCCGAGGACGACGGTGAGCCGGCCGTCATCACCGACGCCTCCGCAGCAGAGGAGGACGCGGACGACGACGCCACGGGCACGATCACTCCGCTGCGCACTCCTTCCGCCCAGGGTCAGAACACCACCGGCCAGATCACCCGTGCGCAGAGCTCCGTGCCGGCCCAGCCGGCGCCGGGGCGTGAAGACATGGATGATGATCCGCCGACGGACCAGATCCCGGCTTACGTCGAGGACGAGGACGAGCAGGCCTCCGACATCCGCAATCCCTTCGGCGGTGCACCCACTGCAGCGGACATTGACGAGGATCAGACGCCGACCTCGTCTTTCACCCCTGTGGCCGTGGAACCGCACCCGACCACGGGGTCCCTGCCGATCCAGCCCGATTCGGTCAGCGAGAAGCGCGCCAAACGGAAGAACTTCTTCCCCGCCAAGTCCGCCTCCTCGGCACGGTCCGCTGAGTCGGCCCAGTCCGCTGAATCGGCGCGCTCGGCGTCATCAGCACGCTCAGCCGCGTCCGTGGGTTCCGCCGCCTCGGCGCCGTCGGCGGCCTCGGCTGAAGACCTGAGTTCTCCTGCGCCGAAGCCTCAGACTACTCCGAGGCCGGTGGCAGCCTCCCCGAAGAAGGCCGCTGAGCCCGCTCAGAAGTCCGTCGAGGCCGAACGCCCCAAGTCTACCGGCGCAGAAGACACCAGCTCAGCAGGCTCCTCCACCAGGGAGTCCATCTACTCTCGTCATCCCGGTCTGCGCCCGCCCGGCGCCTAACCGCTGACGGTCACCCTGCGGCGCCCCCTCGACTGTTCCCACCACAGGCATTTGCACGTAAGCATCATCACGCTCCCGGTCCGGGAATGACGGTATAGACAGAAGGGTTGGGCGTGAGGTGAATGAGAAACAGGTTCCCGTAACCACCGGCGCTGTGCCGCTGTCCACGGGCTCAGTGCCCCTGGTCAGCCACGCGAGACCGCACTACACCAGGCGTCAGACCACCCTGGCGATCTTGGCTCTGGCGATCGGCGGTTTTGCCATCGGGGTCACGGAGTTCGCCATCATGGGGCTGCAGCGTGAGGCGGTGGCCGACCTGTTCGGCGAGCTGACCGAATCCACGATGGCCCGCGGCGGCATGCTCGTGACGTTCTACGCCCTCGGCGTGGTGGTGGGTGCTCCCATTCTGGCGCTGGCAGGGGCCAAGCGGGAGCGGAAGATGTATGCGCTGCTGCTGCTGGGAATCTTCGCAGTCGCTCACGTGCTGAGCTTCTTCGCACCCACCTATGAGCTCATGCTGGCCGCCCGTTTCCTCTCGGGACTGCCCCACGGAGCGTTCTTTGCCACTGCGGCGCTGATGGCCGCTCAGATGGCGGGCCCGGGCAAACGCGCTCGGGCCATTGCCGTGGTGCTCTCGGGCATCGCGATCGCCAACCTCACCGGCGTTCCGGCGGTGACCTGGGTGGGTCAGCAGTTCGGGTGGCGGTGGATGTTTGCCGTCGTCGCGCTCCTGGCCCTGGTGACTATGGTCGCTGTCGCCATTTATGCCCCGCGCCAGCAGCCCCCCGCGGGTGCGTCGTTCGGACGAGAGATCCGGGGCCTGGCGAATCAGCGGCTCTGGGTGGGAATCGCCCTGGCGGTGGTGGGATTCTCCGGCATGTTCGCCATCTACTCGTACATCTCTCACATCTCCGTGGATGTCACCGGACTGGATGAGTCCGTCCTCCCCTGGGTGGTGTTCATCTTCGGGTTCGGCATGGTGGTCGGCAATTTCCTGGGCGGCTGGGGTTCAGATAAGTCCGTGCTGGGCACCGTACTCGGGGCGATGGCGCTGGTGGCAGTCTTCATGGGCCTCTTCGGTCTGCTGGCCCATATTCCGTGGCTGATGATTCTGCTGCTGTTCCTCATCGGCACCTCGGCGAGCATGCTGGGACCCGCTATGCAGACTCACCTGATCGATACCGCCCCGCAGGCCCCCCAGCTGGCCGCGAGCTTCCACCACTCCGCGTTCAACGCCGCCAACGCGATGGGTGCCCTTATGGGTGGTTGGGTCATTGCCGCCGGCTGGGGACTGCGTGCACCCGCCTATGCAGGCGCCACCGCGGCAGCGCTCGGTCTGCTCATTGCGCTCTACAGCGTGCACTTGGCCCGCCGAGGCGGTCACAAGGTCTAGGACCGCGCCAACGCGATTTAGACGCCAGCGGTCCGCAGCTGCTGCTGCATCTGGGTCATCAGCACAATCAGCTGCGGCAGCAGCTCTTCCAGCTGCGCCTGGGAGGGCACTTCACCGGGCTCCCCGGCGATGCAGATGAGGTCGAAGTAGACGCGACCCTCGTGGTCCAGCAGCGCCCGGCCCCGGGCTCGCACGGAGATGTTCTCGAACTCCTGACGGATGGTGATGCCCTCAACATCCGCCGGCTGAGCCGTGACCTGTGCCGCCGGGTAGCCGAGCATATGGATGCGCTGCGGAACGACGCTTGCTGTGTTGCGGATGACGTATTCGGCGTCGTCGACCGCCAGCGTGACGTCGTTGTACCGGTTCACGGCGTAAGTCAGGTTCTTGGCATCCAGTGCACCGGTGATGTGGTGAATCCAGGACGCGGTGGTGGTGATCGCAGACATGTCTCCCACGTTAGCGCCCAAAGGCCTCACGAGCGGAGCCGAGAATCGCCGAGAGCTCTTCGGCACCCTGCAACGCGTCCGGAGTGACCGTCTGTCCGTGGTCGAGATAGACGAAGTGCGCGTTAATGCGCTCCAGCGGAACACCGAAGATGCGGCTGAAGGCAAGCCGGTAGACGGCCAGCTGAATCTTCTTCTCCTCCAGATTCCTGCCCGTGGGCACCGCCCCCGTCTTCCAGTCAACGAGGTCCCAGCTGCACTGAGCCATCTTCGCGTTACGTTCCGCCTTGGGAAGCTGCTCCCAGCGTTCGTAGTCTGCTGTTCCCAGCTGACGGTTCTGGTCATCGACCCCGAAGACGGCATCGATTCGTCCACGCAGTGTCACCCCCTCCAGGGAGAGCTCCACGGGGATCTCCATGGCGTAGACCTGGCGGGCGGCCCAAGGGCTGGAGCGGAAGTTCTCCTTCACCCTCTCCAAGTCGAAGACTACTTCGAGGTCCTTGTCAGCGCTGACGGCGTCGTCGATCTCGGGGAAAGGCGCGGTGGCGTCGAACTGCTGCTCCACCCAGGCGTGCACCACCGTACCGCGGCGGGCGGCACGGGAGGGGCGTTGGGGCACGGGACGTCGAACCTGCTCGGCCACCTCCGCAGGGTCCTGTGCGAGGGCTATAAGACGTGAGGCGCTCAGGTGGGAGGGCAGGCCCGGTCTGCGCGCTCCCCGCCGGGCGAGTGCGGCACGCCGGATCACATAACGGACGCTGTCGGCCCAGGGGTTGTCCTCCCCTAGCAGCTCCTCCGGCTGGGCGGCGTGGTCCCGTTGGAGGGCGGTCTGAGCTTCGCGCACCAGCTCAGCAGCAGCCTCCAGGGCGGGACGCCGGGTCGCCGGGGTCGGCGCGCCCTCGGTGCGGGACTGCTCCTGCTCCACGTCGAGGTATTCGTCGATCGAGGTGGGGTCGGCGGGATCTGCTTCCTGCAGGCGTACCCGCCGCACCGGGACTTCGGCCAGCGGGTCGTAGGGCCAAGTGGCGACCTCGAGTTCACCGGAGTCGGGGTTCTCCGGTTTGTCCTCCGGATCGTAGGCGTACCAGCGCAGCTCCGTGAAGTGTTCTTCCGCAGTGGCCGAGGCGTCCGCTTGGTGGGCAGCGCGGCGAATGTCCTGCAGGAACTCTGAGGGCTCCTTGCCGCCTGCAGAACCGTAGAAGCTTGCTCCGGTGCAGATCAGCAGCGTCCGAGCGCGGGTGAAGGCCACATAGGCCAGTCGCCGTTGCTCCTCTCGGGCGAACGCGGCACAGTCCTCTTTGAAGATGCTCCCCTCGTACTTCTTCGAGGTGGCGATACCCGCCGAGCAGGCCCAGTGCTGGGCGCTTTCCTGAGCGGAGTCCCACTGGGGAATGGAGGCGCGATCGCCACGCAGGGGCCACGGGAGATTGGCCTGGCTGTTGAGCCAGTTCTGTGCCATGGCCTTGCGCTGAGGGAACTTCTCCTCCCGCAGACCGGCGACGGCGACGACGTCCCATTCCAGTCCTTTGGAAGCGTGCACGGTCAGCAACTGCACGGCCCCGGGAACCGGATCCTTGGGGGCCTGCTCGAGTCCGCGCTCGCGCTCGGCTGCAGCATCGAGCCAGGCTAAGAATCCACGCAGATCCGTGGGTTCGGCGCCGGCTGCGTAGCTCTGGGCCTGTTCGATGAAGGCATCAATCTGGCGCGTCGCGTGGTGACGCGCCTCCCAGGGGCGGGCGGCCACCTCCACGTCGAGGCCGATGGTCGCAACCAGCCGCTGGATGAGCGTTCCAAGCTCGAGTCCGACCAGGCTCCGAAGCGCACGGAAGTCGTCCTGTACGGTGAGCAGGCGCTGCGCCCCCACCGAAGAGAACCCGTACTGCTCGGTCAGGCGGTGGGTGTCGGCAGGAAGGCCGTCCACTGCTTCGATGAGGCTGGCGCGCTCGTCGAGTTCCAGCTCAGAGCTGGGAAAGCGCTCGTCGTCGTGGCTCTCTGCCTCGGAAGCGGCCTCCGCCTGGGAGGGCACACGGGTACGGCTGATCTCCAGCCCGGAGGCGTACCGGCCGAGTCTGCGGAGGTCTTTGGGACCCAGGCGATAGCGCGCTCCAGCAAGGATGCGAATCATCGCGTCCGAGCGGGCGGGATCAGCCAGCACCCGCAGATAAGCCAGCGTCTCGGCGACTTCAGGAACATAGAGCAGCCCCCGCAGCCCCAGCAGTTCATAGTCGAGTCCGGCCCGAAGCAGGTGTTCGGCGATGTCGGCCAGGTGTGAGTGCGTGGGGGCGAGCACCGCGCAGGACGGCGGGTTGTGACCGGTTCGGCGTGCTTCCTCGATCGCCTCCGAGAGGTGGGCGGCGATAGCGTGCGCCTCCTCGGCGTCGGTGGTGAAGAACCCGTAGCGAACCTCCCCGGCGGCGACCTTCTCCCCCGGAAGGATGCTCGGCCCGCCCTGCTCCAGTGGATGGGTGGGGTCTTTCGGGGCGTGATCCGGGGTCCGCAGCGGGTTAAGCCGGCGTCGCAGATGAGCGGTGGACTGGTGCCAGGAGGCGGTGGGACGCTCAGCACTGTCGGTGAAGGGCTTCACCATGGTGTTGGCCACGGCGAGAATGGAACGCCCGTTCCGCCAGGCCACGGTCAGCTGGCGCAGCCCCGCTGGCCGGCGATCTCCGGTGACCGGGTCGACCACCGGGAATCGGTGCGAGAAGTCGAAGAGCTGCCCCGCAGAGGCGCCCCGGAATCCGTAGATGGACTGGTTGGGGTCACCGACTGCGGTCACGGCGGTGCCGACGCCGTCACCGAAGAGCTTGGCGAAGAGCTCCAGCTGGGCATAGGAGGTGTCCTGGAACTCGTCCAGCAGAACGAGCTTGTATTTGCCGCGTTCGGCCTCGGCGGCTACGGGCACGGTCTGGGCGATGCGGACTGCGTGCCGCAGCAGGTCGCCGAAGTCCATGAGTCCCTGCTCCGTTTTCGCCAGGTGATAGCGCCGCACCAGCTCAGGCAGCTCCCGGCGGGTGCGCAGCAGGTCAAGAAGCTCCTGCTCCTTCTGGGTCAGCGGTTTGCCCTTCTGCTGGGCGAGCCGCTCGCCGCGGGCGATCTCGGCGTCCAGGTAGGCGGTGATCTGTTCTGGGTCGATGAGGTGCTCGGCGCAGTCCCCGGCCAGGGTGAGCACTTGACTGGGGAGCGTGGAGGCGGTGGCGCGCGCCTCGACGAAGGCTTCGCCCCGCTCGTAGCGCTCCACGAGCGGAGCGACGAGCTGCCAGGCGGCAGCCTCGCCGATGAGCTCGGTCTCCGGCTCAAGTCCGATGTGCATGCCGTATTCGGTGACCAGACTCTGAGCGTAGGAGTGGTAGGTGGAGATCACCGGGGCTACCAGTCCCTCCGCGTCAAGGACGACGTCGTCGTCGAGGGTGCCCTCCGGGACAAGAGCCGTGGGGTCCACCAGGCCCACTTCCACGAGCTTGGTCAGTTTCGCCACGACGCGTTCGCGTAGCTCACCGGCTGCCTTGCGGGTGAAGGTGACCCCGAGGATCTGATCCGGACGGACGATGCCATTGGCCACGAGGTAGACCACGCGGTCGGCCATCGTCGCGGTCTTTCCGGACCCCGCTCCGGCGATCACCAGGGTCGGTTCCAGAGGTGCCTCAATGACTTCACGCTGTTCGAACGTCGGTGCGAAGGCGCCGAGCCGCTCAGCAATCTGGTCGGAGGTGTAGCGGGGCCCCGTCTGGACGGCTTCCGCGGGGTTGAGGCGGGTGGGAGTCACGGCTGGGTTACCTGCTTGTTCTCGTCACGAAGGGGGCTGAGAGGATTGGTTGCGACGCCGGGGCCGCCCCAGCTCTGCCCGGGGTTGCGGCGGACGTCGAAACTACTCCCGGTCATGACTTCTGCGGCAGAGTGCAGAAGTCGGTGCGGCCAGGCGTGCGGATTCTCCAGCGGCGCCGCCTCCTGCTCCCGTGTGGTCGGGTTCTTGTTCACCCCGACATAGAGCAGGGCCGCACGCTCCAGCGGCGCGCGGAGGGCTTCAGGCAGCTCGGCGTGGGCCAGCAGCAGCTGGTAGGTCCCCAGCTGAGCATGTCGGGCGGTCTCTTTGGCGCTGGCGGCGTGCCGACCCGTCTTCAGGTCGATGACCCAGAGCGTTCCGTCAGGAGTCTTCTCGATACGGTCGATCATGCCGCTGAGAATGACGCGGCGTTCGCCGCTGCTGAGGCTCAATGTGGTTTCCGCCGCTGCCTTGAGCTCCACGTGCACGAGTTCACGCAGCGCATTGGCCTCGCGATGATAATCAGTCAGCTGTCGCAGCATGTCCTGGGCGCGGGCCCATTCCGCTTCGGCCTGCCAGCCCGGTTCCAGGCCGAGCGAGTGCCATCGGCGCTCCAGAGCCTCCGTGAGAACGTCCGGTTCGGTCTCGGTGGGGTGGTGCTCTGCGACCTCATGGATGAGTGTGCCGAGCATGCGGCTGAAGTCGGTGGGTTGGGTACCTCCGGCCTCCGCGGTGAACCAGCCCAGCGGATCCGCGACAGCCCCTCCGACGCTGGAGGGTGAGACTCTCACCGGCTCCTCAACATCCAGGATCGGCTCCTCCGTACTGAGGGGCTGCAATCCCCACCACTGACGGGGATCGGCGCCGGCGATGCGGTGCTCCGCCAGAACCGCCAGCGCCTGGGCTGCGGCGTCACGGCCGGCCGCCTCAGCGGGGTCCTCGCCGGTCGTTTCGAGATGGCGGCGCAGCTGCGCGACAAGGGCCGGTCCGGTGATGGGCTCTGGTGCGAGCTGGTTGACCGGGGGCCGGTGGCCTGCGGAGGTGATGAGGTCCAGGAACATGCTGGGCTGCTCCTCCTGAGCCTCGACTGCCACGGCGAACAGCCGCGACCGGGCGCGGGAGACGGCAGCTGCGAAGAGCCGATACTCGTCCTGCAGAACGTGAAGGCGTTTGACCAGGGCGCTGCTGGCCTCAGGCGTTCCCTGGGCGTCCAGACCCCCGTGCTCGACGACGTCGACGAGTGCCGTGGTGCTCAGCAGCTGTCCGCGGGGTTTCAGGTTGGGCCAGGTGCCCTCCTGCAGACCGGTGAGAATCACCGTATCGAATTCACGGCCCGCCGCCGTGGCGGGGGTGAGGATGTGCACCGCGTCCTCGGGGGCTGCGCCTTCGGCGAGCGTGTCCATGGGCAGCTCCAGCCGGTTCATATGGTCCGCGAAGCTGGCAGCCAGCGCCCGGGGGTTCTGGTCGGCGAAGCGCTCGGCCGCATGAAACAGAGCCAGGACCGCGTCGAGGTCCCGGTCCGCCCGCTCGGCGTCCCATCCGGTGCCGCGCGTAGCCTCAGCCCAGCGTTCGGAAACGGCGGCGGCCTCCCATGCAGCCCACAGGACCTCCTCCGGTCCCGCTCCCTGCGGGTTGTCTTCCACCACAGCCCGGGCGGCGCGCACCATTCGGCCAATTCGGGCCAGCCCGTAGGCGATGCCGGGGAAGTTCTCTGCTACCTCCCGCAGCACGGGAGCATCGGGGTTGTTGCCGGCTTCAAGCAGGAGCTCGTCCGAGTCGCGAACGGCCAGAGCTGGGGCGGCCGCGCCCCCGCTCCCCCGGGACTCCAGATTCTGCCGGGCCGAGAGGCGTCGTTCTGCCTGCCGCAGCAGCTGGCGCAGCCGCCTCTGCTTCAGCGGGTCGGTGTCGCCGTAGCGGCTGCCGAGGAGATCAATGAGATCCTCCAGCGGCACCTGGAAGCTCTGCCGGTGAGAAGAATCGTCACCGTCCGGAGCCGGCACCTCACGCAGCGGGTGCACGGTATCTGCGGTGACGAGTTCAAGGATGTGCAGCAGCGGGGCCACGGCCGGTTCGCGTTTGAGGACGAACTCGCTCATCGGTTGAACGACGGGAATGCCGTGGGCACGCAGGACCTGGCCGAGCTGATGAGCCGCAGCGCCGTTGCGGGCGATGACGGCCATCTCGGCGAAGGGCACCCCGGCGGCGTCGTAACGCTCCAGCAGCTCGGCGACGACGGCCTGTTCCGCGACATATCCGCTCCCGGCAGTCACGGCCTCGGCCCTTGCGCCGGCCGATTCCGCCGGTCCTTGTTCCGCCTGTTCCGACAGTGCGGGCCGCCGCAGCGCTGGGGGGCCTACGGCGCCGATACGCTGGACCGTACGGGTGTAGACCTCGGCGATCTCAGAGGAGAGCCGGTAGCTGGTGCGCAGCACTGCCGTCTCGGCGGCTCCGCCCGGAAGCCCGGCCTCCGGGTCGGGCTGCATGGAGCCCGGGGCCGCGGGGCGCTGCTGCGCCGTCCAGGTCCGCAGCCTGTCGGGACGGGCGCCGCGGAAGCCCTGGACAGCGGCGTCCGGATTGGCGAAGGCGACGGCCTGCTGACCAGCTCCGATCAGGCGCAGCAGACGGAAGGTACTGGCGCCTGCCTCCTGCAGATCGTCCACGACGAGAAGGCGGAGGCGCTCACGTTCGGCGGCCAGCAGGTCGGGATGGTTCTCAAGCAGAGCACAGGCGGCGTCGATGAGTCCGGCCGGATCGAAGGCATCCTCAAAGGGCGGTGAGTCCAGGCGCTCTCGATAGCGGCGGTAGACCTCAGCGCCGGCCTGCCACTCAGGCTTCCAGTGCTGCCGCCCCAGATCGTCCAGGGCATCTGGCGTCAGGCCGTGTTCGGAGGCCCGGTCGATCAGTTCGCGGATCTCTTTGCGGAACCCGTCAGTGGTGGCTGCCTCGGCCAGGGAACCAGGCCAGTGCTCGGCATCGGCGGCGTCCATCTCGGCGAGGATGTCACGGATGATGCGGTCCTGCTCGGCGCCCGAGAGCAGTCGCGGGGTGCGGGAAGCGAAGGTGAGGACACGACGTCGTCGTGCCTCGCCCAGCAGCCAGAACGCGTAGGAGGCGAAGGAGCGGGAGGGCTGGTCACTCAACGCCGCCTCGGATGACTCGGCAGCCCAGCGCGATTCGATGCGTTCACGCAGACGCGCCGCAGAGGTGCGGGTGGGTGAGAGGACAAGAAGGCGTCGGGCATCATGGCCGGCAGCCAGGAACCGTAGAGCGAGCTCCTCCGCCAGGGCGGTCTTGCCTGTGCCCGGGGCCCCGTAGACCAGGAGGGGACCGTGGCCGGTCTGCGCGGTGTTGAGCCTATCGAGGACCTCCTGCTGCTCAGGGTTCCACTCAGCTGCGCTGCTCTGTGCTGCAGCGCTCAGCTCAGGCTCCGTGTTCCGCCCTGCCTCTGGACTCATCGCTGCCTCTCCTTCGGTGTCGGGCCGACGCCCGGCCCCGCCTTGTCATTTAATCAGCTCGCCGCGGCCGGTTCAGTGCGAGGTCGCCGCGTATCTTCACGGTAGGCGCACCCTAGGACACGTCCGGGGCCTTCACGCACGGATCGCCGTATCCCGACCGAGGATTTCGCTCCCGGCTGGAGGCGCTTCACACCCGCGGAGGTGCTCGCGTACCGTGGGACGTTCACGACGGTCCTTGACGAGAACGGTCCTTCAATTGATGAGTCCCGGGGCACCGAGCACGGGAAGACACGAGAAGTGAGTAGGTAGAGAACATGACCCAGGAAGCATTCGAGACCCCCGATCTGCACGGCGCCCTGCAAGCGGCAGCCAGCGACGAGGCCAGTAGCGATGACATGCTCGGCGTCGTCAACGCGTTCCTTCAGTCCGAGATCTACCTGCCGGCTGTGGCAGCGCCCGGCGAGGATGGTTCGGTGAGCCCCCTGATGCTGCAGGATGAAGCTGCCAACCCGGTGCTCCCGCTCTTCTCGTCCCCCGAGCAAGTCCCGGCCGAGTACAAGGAGCAGGCCCCGCACGTGGCCACCGTCTCCGGCATCGGTGTGCTGCAGTCAGTGACCGATGCAGGGATCGTGATCGATCCGGGTGCCGCCCATCAGTTCGCCATCAGCCAGGAGCAGATGGCCGCCATCCGCGAACAGATCACTGTTCCTGGCGAGTAGTTCCCAGAACCTCTCAGTGGGCCGCGGCGGGAGATCCTGCCGCGGCCCACTGCTGTGTCTGGAGCTCTGTTCCTGTGTGGAGCGGCGGTGTCCCAGGGGCACGATAGTGTGTTCGGCATGGAGAGCCCGGCACTATTCGAGATCACCCCCAGCAGCGAATCCTGGCACACCCGTCGCCGGGTGGGTTTCGACCTGGAGACCACCTCCCGCTTCCCTCATGAGGCGCGGATCGTCTCCGCCGCGCTGGTGATCTTCGACCCAGCGGACCAGGAAGAGGTGCGGGTTCGCGAATGGCTGGTGGATCCCGGTGTCGAGATTCCGCCGGCGACCACCGCGATCCACGGCATCAGCACCGAATACGCCCAAGCGGAGGGGCAGCCGGCAGCTGAGGCCGTGCCCCAGATTGTGGTGGAGCTGACCAAGGAGATCGAAGCGGGATCCGCGATCGTCGTGATGAATGCTCCCTACGACTTCACTGTGCTCCAGGCCGAGGCGCAGCGCTACGGCGTGGGCTTTCCAGTGCCCCGTCCGGTGATTGACCCGCTGGTCATCGATAAGCAGGTGGATAAGTTCCGGCGCGGCAAGCGCACCCTCGGTGACCTGTGCGGGGTCTACCAGGTCATTCTCGACGGAGCCCACACCGCTGGAGCGGACGCGAAAGCGGCGGTGGAGGTCGCCGACTGCCTGGCCAGGAACTACCCTCAACTGCAAGTGCCCGCAGAGGTTCTCCACGACCTGCAGGTGCAGTGGAAGGCTGAGCAGGCTGCAGACTTTCAGCAGTTCCTGCGCCGGACCAAGCCCGACGCCGTCATCGAGCCCTCCTGGCCCGTGGCCGCTCAGGTACTCCCAGGAGGTCAGGGCCTGTGACCGAAACCCCGAGGACGCCAGAAGACGGACACGACCCTGACGCGCGGAACGACGGCGATCACCAGGACCACGACCAGTGGAGCCGTGAACGCTGGAACCGCGATCACGGGGCTGAGGTGCCGCGCAACGCCCGCGGGGGCCTCCCTGTCGGCGTCGTGGTGGTCTGCATTGTGGTGTTTATTCTGCTGTTCATCCTCATCCGTGAGATGCGCAGCAACTTTGTCACGTACTACTGGGTGCCCTCCCACGAGAATGTCCTGGCTCCGCTGGGCTCGGTGCTGAGCTCCAGTTTCTAGCCGCTGATCGGCTGCTGCCTCAGGCCGGCTGAGCCTCGGCTGCCGGCAGGGCCTCCAGGATGCGCCCGATGGCCTCGTCGTCGTGAGCTGCTGAAAGGAACCAGGCTTCGAACACGCTCGGGGGCAGGTAAACGCCCTGCTCCAGCATGGAGTGGAAGAACGGCCCGTAGCGGAAAGCCTCCTGCACCTGAGCCTGGGCATAGTTGTGCACCCCTGTGGCCGAGGTCCCGAACGCCACCGAGAACAAGGAGCCGACCTTCTGCAGCGTGTGGTCCACCCCGGCGTCAGAGAGCGCGGCGGCGAGCGCATCGGCCACCACCTGGGCCTTCTCATCGATGTGGCGGTAGACCTCCGTGGTGGCGCTCTCCAAGGTCGCGACGCCGGCAGCCATGGCCACCGGGTTACCTGAGAGTGTGCCTGCGTGATAGACCGGACCGGTAGGTGCCAGATGCTCCATGATCTCGCGACGCCCATCGCAATACAGGCATCGCGGCCGCAATCTTCCTCAGAGAGGAAGCGGTTCAGGAGTTCGAGTGGATGCGGCAGGTACGCAATGCCACGGAATATCCAGCTGCTGACCGCCCCACAGCAACCAGGCAAGATGTTGAGGAAGCGATCGAGGCTGCTTCCAAGATCGTGACAGCATGCGCCCGGCATATGCGCGCGTCGGGCTGATCCCCTCCCCCGTTCTCGGCTCCTCGTCACCCCTTGTTCAGACTGACACCTGAAGCACATGTCACGTGAAGCGCAGGAGACTATGACTGGACTCGACTCGCCTCCTCGAAGAGCCCTTTCCGGTAATAATTTCCAACCTTCCTACCAATGCGGAAAGTTTTTCCAGCATTCATCTCCTCTTCACCGTCTCGGCACTTCTGGTTCAATCAAGAACCCGACGCTGAAGCATGTGAACAGAACCGAAAGCACCAGTACCCGTGATCATGCCGTCTCGGTCATCGAACAGATCCGCTCCGGGTTAATCTCCATGTCGGCGGCAGAACGACGTGTGGCCGACACCGTTCTTCAGGCTCCAGAACACGTCATGGGCATCTCCGTGACCGAACTTGCCAGCATGGCAGGAACCTCCGTCGGGAGCGTGATCCGTTTCTGTCAGCGAGTGAACCTCAAGGGTTACCAGGACTTGAAGTTCAAACTCGCCAAGGACATGGGTACACGGGTGCAACCCTTCGCCACCGAGGTCACCGAGGGAGACTCCGCCCGGGAAGTGGCAGACAAGATTCTGCGCGACGCAGCCAATGCCTTCAATGAAACCGCACGAAACCTCGACGGCGACGCCCTGGAACGCATGCTTGTCCGTATTGTTTCTGCACGCAGGATCGTCTTTGCAGGGATCGGCACCTCAGCACCCCTTGCCGCAGACATCGCTTACCGTTTCGCCACCCTGGGGCTCGATTCCACATTCTCCCCGGACAACCATGTCCAGCACGTCACGGCCAGGCTGCTAGGCCCCGAAGACGTCTGCTTCGCCGTCAGCCACACTGGCTCCACGGTCGAAACACTCCAAGTGATGCGTGCGGCTAAAGAGGCCGGCGCCGCAACCATGGCGGTCACCAGCTTCAGCAGCTCGCCTCTTACCGAGCTATGCGATGAAGTCATCGTGGCAGGAAGCCATGAGAAGGCATTCCGTGTCGAAGCAATGGTGAGCCGCTCCGTACATCTGGCAGTTCTCGACTCTCTCTATACCTCGGTGGCATTGCGTTACACCTCCGCACGCGCTGCCCTGGAACTGTCTTCCGACATCGTGACCGAACACAGGATCTGAGCAATGATGCGAGGACACGTCAAAGACGATCAGGGCCTGCCTGTCCCCCACGTGCTGGTGAGTGACGGGATAACCGTCACTGCCACAGGCCAGGACGGCAGTTTCAGCATCGCACCCCAAGGACCTTTTGTCTTCGTGACTGTTCCTGCTGACTACAGCTGCCAGACTTGGTACGTCCCCGCGAACCTACCGACGACGGCCTTCGTCCTGAAGAAGAAACCGGCGATATTCCCTTATCGATTCGTGCACATCTCAGACATGCATCTGGGAAAGGGCTCCTATTATCCCTTCCGCGTTGAACTGGGCAGCCGGGAGAGTCTCACGGAGTTCTTCCAGCGAGTCTGGGAGTCCGAGCCAGGGCTAGAGTCCTTCGTAGCTACCGGCGATCTCACCGACACTGGCATCCCGGCAGAGTTCGAGGACCTACTTGCCGCAGTGAGTTCCAGTCCTGTGAACGTACGGCTTCTGCCCGGGAACCACGATCACATGGCAGGCTCACGCGACAGTGCGGTATCACCGGGAGGATATCTTCTGCACGCTGCTGACCCTCGAAGTTATGAACAGTTCTTGGGCCCGCGCTGGTACTCGTTCGACCTGCCCGGTTTACATGTGATCGCCGTGGACTGGCATACTCATGAATTCGGTCTGGACACCGCCCAGCAGAACGCCTGGATGCGAGCAGACCTGGAGCACCAGCCCCCTGGCAGACCGTGGATTCTTCTCAGTCATGATCAGCCGTGGCACACGATGCTTGATCATCTGCCGAGTAAGCCACTCGCCACGTTCTCCGGCCATCGGCATGTCTCCCGGGTCATCGACGTGGATGGAATCCTACATGTGACCACTCCCACGCCGCTTTTCGGAGGGCTGGACGGCACCCCTCCCAGCTACCGGACAGTGAGATGGGATGGAGAGGAGCTGCACCTCACCACCCATAGAGACTTCCCGGCACCCAAGGCGCACATTCTCACCAACTCCGCACACTCCGACGGAACCTTCCAGCCAACCCGGAAATGGGTCACTCAACTTCCCGGTACTGCCCATGACGCCGGATTCTGCCTCACCGGAGGACATCTGGTCACCTCATGGGCTGACGAAGACTCACGCAACGCGCAGCTTACGGCGGTCGACATCTCGGACGGCTCCGTACGGTGGAGCACTCCACTGCCGGCTCCGGTGCGTTCAGCCCCCTCCTCAGCTGGAGACCGTGTCGCCGTCACTTGTATCGAGGGCACCGTTGTGGTCCTTGATCTGAACACCGGAGAAGTCGCGTGGAGCAGGAGCTCACCGGAACCGCTGCGGACCTTCCTCCTCGCTTCTCCCGCCATCCACGAAGATCGCCTCTTCGTTGCCGATTCCACTACCCTACGAAGCCTCTGCTTGAACTCGGGAGAGCTGCTCTGGGAGAGGGTGATCGCCCCCTACCAGACCTTCAGCACTTCTGCCGCGCCGGTGGTATCCGGCGACACACTCTACTTCGGACAATGGCCTGCCACACCACAGCTGATGGCGCTGGACCCGTACACGGGCAGCATTCGATGGGGAGACGGGAAGAACGTGCAGCTTCTCGGTTCGAGCGCTCCCCTGGCGACTCCCGTTCCGGATCAGCTGAGCAACGATCTTTTCGCTCCCATGGTCGATGGTCTCGCGCGAATAAACGGGGATTCCGGGGAGATCCGCTGGCAGCGAGCCAACACCCTCCCGTGGAATCCCCATCCGCCTCTACTGACGCAGCAGGGGGTTGTCGTCAGCGACCCGGGCTACGGCGTCGTCCTGTTGAATCGTGATACCGGAGAGCCGATCTGGAGTTGTCATCTCCAGGACGACACCGCGATGATCACCTCCGGTTATCAACAGACCGGGCACACCATCTCCGCCCCGGTATGTGAAGTTTCAGAAGTACTGGCCGTCCCAGGACTCGACTCAAAAATCCACCTCATTCATTCCCGCTCTGGGACGCTGCTGCACAGCATTCAGGTGCCCAACCCCATCGCGGTGCCCCCGCAGGCAGATGATGAATCGCTGTTTCTCCTCGATATACGCGGGGAGCTTTCCGCGTTCGATCGCCGTACGCTTCCGGGGGTGTCATCGTGACTGCACACACCGGAAAGGGGCAGGGCAGGCGCCACGGCCTGCTGCTTGCCGCACCAGCTCTGGTGCTCATCTTCCTCTTCATGTTCGTGCCCGCCCTTATCTCTCTCACCGCGAGCTTCTTCGATGTCAGTCTCAGCCGCGGGATACGGCTGGAGTGGGTTGGCCTGGATAACTATCGGTTTCTCTTTGAGGATAGGGATGTCCTCCTCTCCCTGAGAAACACTCTTGTCTACTCACTGCTCACCATAATTCCCAGTCTCATCATCGGCCTGGGCCTGGCGATTCTCGCCAGCTCACTGGGCAGAGGGCGGCGGTGCGTTCAGGTATTACTCTTCCTCCCCTTCGCTGCCAATCTCGTGGCTATGGCGGTGGTCTTCCGCTGGATATTCGCCCTCCACGGCGGATTCGCCAACGAACTTCTCGGGGTCATCGGAGTAGCACCAATCAACTTCCTGGGTGAAGAACAGTATTCGCTCCTCACCGTCGCCTTCGTAGGCATCTGGAGGAACACCTCACTTGCCCTGATCATCTTCCTCAGCGGACTCACCAGCATCCCCACCGCCATCCACGAGGCGTGTGCTGCCGATGGACTCCGAGGATGGCACAAACTCACATCGGTGACTCTTCCTCTCCTGAGGCCGTTCACCGTCTTTGTGGTCGTGATGCTCATTCTGCAGGCCGCGCAGGTTTTCGACACCATCCATGTCATGACAGGGGGCGGTCCGCTCAGCTCCAGCGAAACCGTTCTGACCATGGTCTACAGGCTGGGAATGCAGCAGCTCAAATTCGGTGAAGCCGCGGCTCTGTCCACACTGCTGCTGATCACGCTCATCGCCATCGGTATCTTCCGCCGTCGTCAACTCTCCGGAGGCACCTCATGACTCTCTCTCCGACTGGCTTCTCTCCCCGGCTGCACTGGACCCTCCTGAGATGGGCAATTTTACTAACCGCTGTCACCATCGCGCTTTTCCCGTTTTTCTGGATGCTTCGGCTTTCGGTCTCGGGAGCGGACTCAGTGACTCTCAGCGGCATCGAACTACTGCCCGGCAGCTGGGACCTCTCGAATTTCTCGCGTGCCTGGACCGAGGGAAACATCGGCCGCGCCATGTTCAACGGAGCCATCGTCACTCTGGCTATCCTCGCCTGCCAGCTGGTGACCTGCATTCCGGCCGCCTATGCCTTCGCCAAGGTCCCCTTCCCCGGGAGAGGCTTTGCGTTCGCCGCGGTGATCGCTTGCCTGCTGGTTCCCACGCAGGCGAACGCTATGCCCACATATTTAGGGATCAGCGCCATGGGCTTGAGCAACACGCTCACGGCGCTCATCCTGCCCTTCGTCTCGAGCGCCTTCGGAATCTTTCTGATGCGCCAGCACATGATGACCATTCCTGATGCGTTGCTCGAGGCAGCGAGAGCCGACGGCTTAGGCACTTTCTCCACGTTGCTGCGGGTCGTCGTCCCTGCGTCGATGCCCTCGATCGCCACCTTCTCGATCTTCTCGATCTTCGTTCATTGGAATGACTACCTCTGGCCGTTGCTGGCCATCAGGAGCCGTGACTTACAGACACCCCCACTGGCGCTCTCGGTCTTCCAGGAGATCGAAACAGGTCAGGACTACGGAGCCTTAGCTGCCGGCGCACTCATCATCACCCTGCCCATCGTTCTTCTTTACATTTTCGCCCAACGATCCTTCGAAGCAGGGCTCGGCGGCGGAGAACTGCCCGGATAACCGCGCAACTTTGACAAGTAACTGCCATGCTCTGAGGCCCCGCTGCTGCGGTTCTCTGCCCGGAAAGACAAACGCGTATGACAACAGAACCTCGTTTCGCTCATCCCAACACCATGACCTCTTCATCCGAAAGGTACGTCACCACTATGACCAGCAGAATGACATTCCCACGCCCAGCGGCACTGCTCTCGATCGGACTTCTCTCTGCCTTGGCACTCGTCGCTTGCGGAGACAATAGTTCCGGAGAGGTGGCCGAAGCCGCCGATATTAGCGAATGCGCGCCCGAGGACACAACGATCGAGGCTCAGTTCCTTCAATGGGGAACTAAACCGGCCGAGAACGCCAAAGAGGTGCTCGAAGCTGAATATGAGGGGCTGACCGTTGAGATCAACGAAGTCCCCGGCGGAAGTTACGACGAACTTACTCAGCAGCTCGTGGCCGACATCGCAGCAGGTTCCCGCCCAGATGTGATCATGGTAGGCCTCGGTCAGGTGAGGTTCTGGGTCGACGAATACGACCCCCAGCCCTTCGACACTTCTGCGTTAGCCGATACCTACGACGAGCGCTTCCTCGAAGCAGGTTCAGTGGACGGGACGGTCTACACCGCACCGTTCCAGACCTCCGTCCCCGTCCTCTTCACAAATACCGATATCACGGAGAATGCAGGGGTTACCCAAGCCCCTGCCACTTACTCCGAATGGCTGGAAGCCGCACAGCAGGTGACGGAGGCTACTGGAAACGCTTCTGTCCATGTCCCCCGCACGGCAATCAGCGATTGGCCAGTCCAAGCCATGATTCAGAACGCTGGAGGCACCTTGGTCGACGAGGACGGCATGCCAGCCTTTGATACCGAAGAAGGACGTGAAGGGCTTGCGATCCTTGAGGAGTTCGGCAGCCAAGGACTGCACGACTCTCTTGACGTTGCAGACGCGCTGGATGCCTTCACCAGTGGCAACCTCGCCTACCTGGTTTATAGCCCGCAGATCGCCGCGACTTTCCACGACCAGATCGGAGAAAACTTCGAGTGGACCGTCACCGACTTCCCCATTCCTGACGGGGGAACCCCGGAACTTCCTATTGGAGGAAACGGTTGGATGGTCCTTTCAGAGGACAGCTGTGCTGCCGCGTACTCCTACGAGTTCATTTCGGCCATGCTCAGCACTGAGAACATCGTAGAAAGCTCTAAGGACTGGAGCTACATCCCTGTAGACAGCAAAGCTGCTCAGATTCTGTCCGAGGATCCTTTAGCAGAAACTCCTGTGGGTTACGCCTGGACTTATGAGGGAACCCCCACCCTGTGGGGAGGCTGGCACGGAAGTTCCACTCCAGCGGTGAACCAGATCCTCCAGGACATGGTGCAACGTCTGACCAACGGCGAGGCAGTGGACGTCGTAGTGCCGGACACGGTCGAGAGGATTGAAAGGGAAGTCCAGTGAACACCTCTTCCCACACCATCGCTCTCGAGGGACTCTCCAAGCACTTCGGTGATGTCACGGCGGTGGACCACATCGACTTGGAAGTAGCTCCGGGAGAGAGCCTCGTCGTCCTGGGGCCTTCAGGCTCAGGCAAGTCCACCCTGCTGCGACTAATCGCCGGATTGGAGCCACCGACTTCCGGCAAGGTGATCATCGGGGGGAGGGAACAAAGCGGCATACCGACGCACGAACGTGACATCGCCATCGTCTTCCAGCACTTCGCGCTCTACCCTCATCTCTCGGCACGCAAAAACATCACTATGGGTCTCATCCACGGCTTGAAGATCGGCAAGGCAGAAGCCACGCGCCGAGCTGAAGACGTGGCCACTATGCTGGGCATAGATCATCTCTTGGACAGGCGACCCCGTGAGATGTCAGGCGGCCAGAGGCAACGGGTTGCCCTGGCACGAGCCATGGCCAGACACTCCTCGGTAGTGCTGCTCGATGAACCCCTCTCCGGCCTGGACGCCCAGCTCCATCTGAGCCTCCGTCTAGAGATCTCCCGACGTCTGCGGGATATCGGTGCCACCCACCTGATGGTCACCCATGACCAAGCCGATGCGATGGCTACAGCCGATCGAATTGCGGTGATGCACAACGGGCGAATCGAGCAGCTGGGGACTCCCGACGATGTGTACCACCGTCCCGCAACCCTCTTCGTCGCAGGGTTCGTGGGCAGTCCACCAATGAATCTGCTGCATGCTGAGCGCCGGGATGAGGGATTCGTCTCACCTCTCGGCGTCGTCCGCGGACCAAACTCCGAGAATGACATCACCCTCGGCATCAGGCCAGAGAACATCATTCCCGGGGGAGCCGACACATGGAACTTTAAAGGCCGCGTCCTGGAGATCGAGCATGAAGGCTCCTCACGGATCCTAGACGTCGAACTCGGCGGCCCCGTAATACGTGTACGGGTTCCCGCGGACTACACCTCCCAGCGTGATGCCGTGATACCTCTCCACTGCGACCCCCGTCATGTCTCCGTCTTTGACACCAAGACGGGGCTGAACATGGGAACCGCGGCGGAGTGGCTGAAGGAACAGGAACCTCTCGACGCGTGACCGATATCAAAAGCCTGAAGCCCAATACATCATGCCCACTGGTGCTGTTCGACCTCAATGGCACCCTCATGGACGATCTGGACCGTGCTGTACGTGCAACAAATACGGTGTTACTCCGCCATCACCAGACCCTGGTGGACCGAGAATCTTTCCGCCAGCAGTTCATGCTCCCGCTGAGTTCCTGGTTCGCTTCCTTCGGCATCCCTCCCCATCTCCTCGAACATGTGGAAGAGGAATGGGGACTGGAGATGCGCGCGCCCTCTCCTCTTCGCCAAGGTGTCCGCACGTTGTTGAGGGACCTTCGAGCTCATGGTGTCACCACGGGGGTCCTCTCAGCCGTGAGCCCTTCCGCGGTAGGAGAGGACCTTCGCCGACATGGTCTCACTTCGCTCTTCGATATCACCCTGGGAGGTGTCAAAGATAAGGCGCACGCCCTCAGCACGCTGGGCAGGCACCATGCACCGGCCTACTACGTGGGCGACACAGCCTACGATGTTGTGAGCGCGAAAGCCGCAGGTTTTCTCTCCGTAGCGATCGCAGGCGGACACCAGTGCGAAGAAAAGGTAAAGGCTTCGGCTCCGACCCACTTCATCAGTTCCTTCTCAGAGTTGCGGAGCATCATCAACGTCTAAGCCATTGATCTTGTAGAAAACTGTTTTCATTTCCCGCTTCCGGGCTGCGCCCCTGCTGCGGCGCGGGCGGCAGCGGGAAGGGCCTGCAGGATGCGGCCGACGGCTTCGTCGTCGTGGGCCGCTGAGAGGAACCACGCCTCAAACACGCTCGGGGGAAGGTAGACGCCCTGCTCCAGCATGGCGTGGAAGAACGGACCGTAGCGGAAAGCCTCCTGCGCCTGAGCCTGGGCATAGTTGTGCACGCCGGTGGCCGAGGTCCCGAACGCCACCGAGAACAGGGAGCCGACCTTCTGCAGCGTGTGGTCCACCCCGGCGTCAGAGAGCGCGGCGGCGAGCGCATCGGCCACCACCTGGGCCTTCTCATCGATGTGGCGGTAGACCTCCGCGGTGGCGTTCTCCAAGGTCGCGACGCCGGCAGCCATGGCCACCGGATTACCTGAGAGGGTCCCTGCGTGGTAGACCGGACCGGTGGGTGCCAGATGCTCCATGATCTCGCGACGCCCAGCCAGCGCTGCCGTGGGCAGACCGCCGCCGATGACCTTGCCGAAGGTGAAGATGTCGGGCTCCCAGCCTTCTACTCGCCCGGATGCGCCCCAGTAGCCGGCCTCGGTGATGCGGAAACCGGTCATGACCTCATCGAAGATCATCAACGCCCCGTGGCGCTGGGTGATCTCGCGGATGAAGGCGTTGAAGCCCTCGCTCGGAGGTACCACGCCCATGTTGGCCGGAGTCGCCTCGGTGATGACCGCTGCGACGTTGTCTCCGTGCTCGGCGAAGACTGCCTCCAGCGCTTGCCGGTCGTTGTACTCGATGACGATGGTCTCGGAAGCCTGTGCCTGAGTGACCCCTGCGGACCCGGGAAGTCCCAGGGTGGCCACACCGGATCCCGCTGCCGCCAGCAGTCCGTCGGAGTGGCCGTGGTAGCAGCCTGCGAACTTCACCACGAGGTTCTTGCCCGTCACCCCGCGTGCCAGACGGATCGCGGTCATGGTGGCCTCGGTGCCGGTGGAGACCATGCGGATCATCTGGGCACCGGTGAGGTTCTCGCCCCGAACACGCTCGCGCACCAGCTCCGCCAGACGCGCCTCTGCCGGGTGCGAGGTGCCGAATCCCAGACCCTGGTCGACGGCGGCGTGCACGGCTTCGATGACCTTGGGGTGCTTATGCCCCAGCAGTGCCGGGCCCCAGGAGCCCACGAGATCCACATACCGCTTGCCCTCGGTGTCGGTCAGGTAGGGGCCTTCTCCCGCGACCATGGAAACCGGGGTCCCGCCTACCGAGCCGAAAGCACGCACGGGGGAATTCACTCCCCCGGGCATCAGGTCGCGGGCGGCGGTGTGCAGGTCCTGGTTGGTAGCCATGCTGAGGTTCAGTTCCTTAGGTCTCGTCTGATCGGGTCACAGAGTTCGGAGTACGGCTGGCGGTGGTCAGCTGACGGGCGGGTAGCCGGCGTCGGATTCGCGCAGCTCCGTGGTGTTCCCGCTGGCGCGCGGGTATTCGGTCTCTTCCACGGAGGAGCGCGACTGCGCCGGTGTCACGGAGGCGTTCTCCTCACGCAGCCAGCGCGCGACTTCTGCCGCGTAATAGGTGAGCACGTTGGTGGCTCCCGCCCGGCGTACGGCCAGCAGGGATTCCAGCACGACCCCGCGACGGTCCACCCAGCCGTTGGCGGCGGCCGCTTCGATCATCGCGTACTCGCCGCTGACCTGGTAGGCGGAGACGGGGACATCGCTGAGCTGAGCCACGTCGGAGAGAATGTCCAAGTAGGCCCCTGCGGGTTTGACCATGACCATGTCCGCGCCCTCATCCAGGTCCAGCTGCACTTCGCGCAGAGCTTCAGTGCGGTTGGGCGCGTCCATCTGATACTGCCGGCGGTCTCCAGTCAGCTGAGAATCCACGGCCTCACGGAAGGGTCCGTAGAAGGCGGATGCGTATTTGGCGGCGTAGGCAAGGATCGGCACGTGCTTGAAGCCGGCGTCATCCAGGGACCGCCGGATGACAGCCACCTGGCCGTCCATCATTCCTGAGGGCGCGACGACGTCGGCACCGGATTGGGCCTGGACTACGGCCATACGGGCGTAGAGCTCCAGGGTGGCGTCATTGTCGACCCCGCCCTCGGCGTCGAGGACACCGCAGTGACCGTGATCGGTGAACTCGTCCAGGCACACGTCGCTCATCACGGGCAGTTCCTCACCTACACGGTCTTTCACCGCCCGGATGCTGCGATTAAGGATGCCCTCGGGGTCCAGTCCGGCGGAACCGGTGGCGTCGCGCTCAGCGGGGATGCCGAAGAGCATGATCCCGCCCAGGCCCAGGTCGCGGGCTTCCTCGGCGGCCTCCAGAAGGGTCTGCTCGGTGTGCTGAACAACACCGGGCATCGAGCTAATGGGCGCCGGCTCCGTCAGTCCCTCACGCACGAAGGCCGGGAGGATGAAGTCGGCGGGGTGCAGCCGGGTTTGAGCCACCAGCCGGCGCAGGGCCGGGGTGCGCCGCAACCGGCGCGGACGGTGGGTCATACGGGGCTGCTCTGCGGGGAAAGCCATGGCCTTAAGTCTAGTGGCCCGGGACCAGCGCCTGCAGGAGGGCTGACCCCGTGGGAGAAGCCAGGACTGCCTCCGCAGGGCGCCCAGCGGCACGCAGCGTCTGAGCCGTCGGCTCCCCGATCGCGATCAGCCGCGGCTGTTCCGTCTCCGGCACCTGGCGCAGCAGCTCCCGGGCTGCTGAGGAGGCCGTGACCAGCACCCAGTCCGTGCTGCGCAGATCCGTGGGCTCCAGCATGCGCTCCCCGGCTTCCCCCGCAGGGCCGTTGTCCTGACGCGGAGAATCCAGCTGGTCCAGGGGCGAGCCCAACAGGGTGCTCGAGCCGGCTCCCGGTCCCAGCGGGGCGCCGTCGTCGTGGTTTCCAGGCGTGACGGTCTCGTAGGCGATCACGCGATGCACGTCCCAGCCGCGCTCACGCAGCCCGGTGGACAGCACTGGCCGAGCCTGCGCCGACTGCGGCAGCAGCAGCCTCTCCCCCGGCTCCGGGGCCGGAAGTTCCGCGAGGATCCCCGCAGCACTGTGCTCCGCCTGGGGCATCCAGATAGTGGTCAGTCCCGTGAGCTGCTGCAGAGTGCGCGCGGTGCCCGGCCCGACGACGCCGACCCTCACCTTCTCGGGAACGCTTCCGTCCCACCCAGCAGCCAGCAGCGCCCGCACCGTATTGCTGCTGGTCAGCAGCAACGTGGAGAACGCCCCGGCCTCCAGCTCGGCAACGGCCCGGCGCAGCGAGGCGGTGTCGCGTGGGAGTCGCTGGATGGTCAGCGGAAGAAAGGCCACCTCCACCCCGGCCTCGCGCAGCTCGGCCTCCAGGGAACCGGCCTGAGCAGGGTGACGGGTCAGGACGATGCGCATTCCCTCAGCCTAGCTGCCTGGCTGGTCACCCACGGCCGACGTCGTCGCCGTCGTCCCAGCGCGGTGACCGCCTGAGCTCGGGCTCTCCGGCGCGAATCTCTCAGGCAGGGACCACTCGCGCCAGTGTGGACCGCGTGGCATGCACTCCTCCGTACACGGCGCCCACGCCCAATGCGAGCACCGCCAACGCGGTAGCCACCGTGGCCGGGGCGCTGAGCACGGCCAGCCCGATGATGGGGAACGCGGTCACGGCCGCGGCCAGCAGCGCAATGGTGACCACGATGCCCAGCGAACGCATCACCGCCAGCGTCCGAATCCGCTGCAGCTGGGCCCTGGACATGCCCACCTTGTGGAGGGAAACGTAGAGGTGCCGGCGGTCGAGCACCTGGGCACTCTGGTTAATCCCCACCACCCCTGCGTAGGTGGTGATGGAGACCCCGCCGATCTGCTTCCACATCTGCTGCGGAGATTCCAGAACACTTCGCGCCGCAACCAGCCGCTCCACGGTGCGCGCTCTCTTCAGCTGACGTCCCGTGAGGACCTTCAGCACCCAGGGCCCCACCAGTGGAGGCCGCGGACCGCACCCCGCTGGAGGACGTGGCCCGCAGGGACGGCGGGGAGCACACCGGGTGGATCGCCTTCTTTGCGGAGGAGCGTGCTGAGACGTATGTGCTGCGCTACACCCGACCGGGGGCTGAGGTCATCGGTTCAGACGAAACCCTTGAGGAGTTCAGCCAGGACATTGAGCTGCCTGCGCCCTAGGACTGTCAGCGGGCTCAGCTGTCCACAACGTGTTTGAGCAGCCCGGTGTCCTCGGCCAGCAGCGTCTCCGCCACGGCACGGCCGAGTTCCTGGGCGGCCTCGATACCGCCTTCCCGGGTGACGCCGGCCTCGAGGGTCAGCTCCTGGCCGGCATACTGGACCTGCGAGCCGTCTGGCGCGCAGACCGCGGCATCCAGGCGCAGGCGCACCCCTCCGTCAGGCTCATCCTCACAGCGCGCGAGACCGCCCAGCGGGGCTGCACATCCGGCGTTCAACCGCGCCAGCATGGCCCGCTCTGCGGTGACCTCGAGGCGGGTGGGAATGTGCTCGTACTGCGCCAGAGCAATGCCCAGCGGCTGGGAAACGGCAGCATCGGCAGCGCGCACCTCCACTGCGAGCGCACCTTGTCCGGGGGCTGGGAGCATCACAGCGGGATCCAGCAGCTCCGAAATGTGCTCGTGAAGTTCCAGCCGCTTCAGGCCGGCACCGGCAAGCACCACCGCATCCAGGTCGCCGCGGGCGGCGTCGGGTGCCTGCGAGGATGCTTCTGCAGCGTCCTCCCGGCCCCGGACTCGGGCCAGTCGAGTACCCACGTTGCCGCGGATGTCCACGATCTGCAGGTCCGGGCGCGCGGCCAGCAGCTGCGCGGCCCGCCGGGGTGACCCCGTGCCGACCTTAGCGCCCTCGGGCAGTTCCTCGAGGGTGAGATCCTCGGCCGAGCACAGGGCGTCCCGGACGTCCTCACGCACGGGGACCGCGGCAATCGCCAGTCCCTCCAGGTCCTTGGCGGGCAGGTCCTTCATGGAGTGCACGGCGACGTCCACTCGTTCGTCGAACAGGGCCTGTCGCAGGGCGGTGGCGAAGACACCCGTGCCCCCGAGTTGGGAGAGCGGCCCGGTGAGCACGTCGCCTTCGGACTTGATGGTGACCAGCTCGTGGTCGTACCCGGAGTACTCCGAGAGGGCCTGGGCCGCCGTCGTCGTCTGTGTCAGCGCCAGCCGGCTGCCTCGGGTGCCTACTCGGAACGCCATCAGGCGGACTCACCCTCCAGCGAAGTGCCCCAACCGCCGTCGCCGGTGAGGTCTGACCAGTCGCCGGGCACGGTCTGCTCACCGTTGGCCAGCGGCTCACCTTCTGCACCGGCGATGTACTCGCCCATGATGTCCACCAGACCGGCCACAAACTCGGGGTGAACCCCCGTGGTAGGTGCACGGTGGAAGGCCAGCCCCTTCTCCTGAGCCGTTTCCTTGGCTTCGGTGTCGAGGTCCCAGATCACCTCCATGTGATCCGAGATGAACCCGAACGGCACGACGACGACGCCGGCGTATCCCGCGGCAGCGTCCTCCTCGATCTGATCGTTGATGTCCGGCTCCAGCCACGGGGTGCGGGGATCACCGGAGCGGGACTGGAAGACCACCTGGTAGTCCAGTCCCTCCGCCGCGGAGACGGCCCCCACCAGGTAGTCGGCGACCGCCTGGTGCTGGGCGGTGTAGACGTCGGTGCCGAAGAGGTCCTTGATGCGCTGGGGGCCCTGCTTCTCGGCCACTGCGGTGGGGATGGAGTGGGTGACGAAGAGCAGCTTGATCTTGCCGTCGGTCTTGCCTGCGGCCTGCAGCTGGGACTTGACCTCGGCGATGCCCGCGGCGAGGAACTCCTCGTTGGGGCGGGTGAAGGCCTTGTCGTAGAAGAACTGACGGATCTTGACCAGCGTCAGCTTGCCCTCCAGCTCAGTCTCCTTGAGCGAACGCTCGAAGTCCTCGAGGTACTGATCGTTGCTGGAGTAGCCGGCGTAGGCGGAGGTCACGAGCACCAGCACCCGGCGGTGACCGTCGGCGTACATCTGGCGGAAAGTGTCGTTGAAGTAGGGATCCCAGTTGCGGTTGCCCCAGTACACCGGCAGCTCGATCTGCCTCTTGGCCAGCTCAGCCTCCAGTGCCGCCTTCAGCTCGAGGTTCTGCGCGTTGATGGGGCTCACGCCACCGTTGGCGCGATAGTGCGTGGCGACCTCTTCCAGACGCTCGTCCGGGATTCCGCGACCCGCGGTGACGTTGCGCAGGAACGGAATCACGTGGTCCTGGCCCTCAGGACCGCCGAAGCTGGCCAACAGGATCGCGTCGTAGTTGGCGCGCTCCCCGTCCAGTGGCTGCTGGGCGCGGTACTCAACGGGCATCGGGGCGGGGGTGGTGGTCATCAGGCAAGCACCTCGAGGATGTCGTCGGTCTGGGCAAGGCGGCGTCCGGTGTAGAACGGGGTCTCGTCCCGGACGTGGTAGCGGGTCTCGGACTCGCGCAGCTTGCGCATCATGTCCACAAGATCCGTGAGCTTCGGGGATTCCAGCGCCAGCAGCCACTCCCAGTCGTTGAGGGCGAATGCGCTGGTGGTGTTGGCCAGCACGGAGGGGAACTCCTGACCCAGCATGCCGTGCTCGCGCAGCATCTTTCCGCGCTTGGCCGGTTCCATGAGGTACCAGTCGTAGCTGCGGTTGAAGGGGTAGACCACCAGCCAGTCCTCGGCCTCCACACCGCGGGCGAAGGCGGGCACGTGGGAGCGGGCGAACTCCGCGGTGCGGTGGACACCCATGGCGGAGAAGGCGATCTCGGTCTGGTTCAGCACGCCGGTGCGGTGCAGCAGGCGCAGAGCGGCCTGCAGCTCCTCAGCGGCGTGTCCGGTGAGCCAGAGCATGACGTCGGCATCGGCGCGCATACCTGAGACGTCATAGACTCCGCGCAGGATGATCTCCTGCTCGGCCAGGGCGGCGACGGCGTCGTCGAACTCCTTGGTGAGCTTCTTGGCGCTGCGGCCCTCCTGGGGCTCGCTGCGCACGATCCGGTCCCAGTAGCTCTGGGCGGGGCTGCGCTTGAAGACCGTGAAGAGGGTGAACCAGTCTTTGCCGGAGGAGTTGACGTCCTCGGCGGTGCGTTGGGGATTGCGGCCGTAACCTTCGCTCACTGCGGGCTCCTCCACTACTTCTTAAGAGTTCGTATTAAGCAGTCTAACCCGTGGAGCACGGTTTTCTACAGGCTGTAGAAGTGGGGTGGCTCACGGTGCCCGCTCGAGCCGGTGCGGCGGTCTGACTAGGCGCTGCGGCGGATCTGCTGCGTGAAGGCCAGGCGCTCGATATTGAACTCCCCGGGGCGGTGGTGGCGGCAGAACCCGCCCTCGGGAACCTGCTGCAGGTAGGTGGCCATCTGGGCGATCTCGGCGGCGGAGAACTCCTCGGCACGACGCCGGCGCGCCGGGCCTGGCCGCTGGGACTCCTCCCGCGAGCCCACGTCCAATCCGAAAAGCACGTCGAGGGCCTTGATGTAGTCCTCAGTCCGCCCTTCGGCGGCCAGCTCACGAGCTCGCACCGTGGGGGTGTGCAGCAGTTTGCGCACGATCCGGCGCACGGCGAACTCGACTTCCTCGGCCGCGGCGGTGCATCCGTGAGCCTTGCGGACCTTCTCCATCTCGGAGTCCAGCAGCTGCTGGGTGTGGCGCCGCAGGGCTACGATCGCGTCGTCGGCGGTGCGCTCACGGCGCTCCGTGAGGTACTGCTGGACCGATTCGGCGACGACGGCGCGCGCCTCCTCCACGGAGTCCTGGGTCTCCCCAGGGGCTGCGACCTTGACCGACTCGAGCGTGATCAGCTCCACGCCGTCCAGCTCCGCCACAGCGGGCTCGAAGTCGTGGGAGAGGGCCAGGTCGATCACCAGCAGCGGGGCCTCCCGCTCCGACAGCCCGGCCAGGGACTGGATCTCCTTGGCGGTGATGCGCCGGTTGCCCCCGGAGCATCCGATCACCAGGTCGGCCTCGCGGAAGGCTGCGGCGAGCTCATCCATGCGCAGGGGCTTGGCGTGTCCGCCGCGTTCGGCGACGAACTCTTCGGCCCGACCGGATCCGGAGAAGACGGAGATCTCCGGGACTCCCCGTTCCACGAGCTGGGCCAGCGACGTCCCGGCATAAGCGCCGGTGCCGATGAGCAGCACCTTCGCTTCACGGTAGAACTGCGGGCCGTCCCCGCGCATATCCCCGGCGATGTCCAGGGCCACAGAGACGATGGATCGCCCTCGTGCGCCCAGGGCGGTCTTGGTGCCCACGTCCTTGGCGGTCCGGGTGGCGGTCTCAAAAAGCTTGGTGAGGTTGCCCGATGCGGTGCCCGCGCTCTTGGCCTCGTTGAGGGAGCGGCGAACCTGACCGGCAATCTCTCGCTCGCCCATGACAGCGGAGTCCAGTCCGGCTCCGACCTCGAAGAGGTGGCTGACGGCGTCGTCCTCGATGAGGACCCTGAAGGAACGGGCCACGGTGTCGCGGTCCAGCCCTGAGGACTCTGCGACGGCGTCGAGCAGCTTCTCGCGGCTGGATTCGAGGTCCTCCGGCTTCTCGGAGGCCGACTCGGCGTAGATCTCCAGCCGGTTGCAGGTGGCCAGCGTGACGGCAGGCAGATCAACAGAAGCGGCGACGTCGGCCGCTCCTGAGGAGAGGGTTCCCACAGTCTCGAGGTCGAGATCGGTGTGGGTGGCAACAAGTGAAAAGAGAACCACGGCGGAGTTGATTCTACCGTGTGTCGAAGTTCGCGGCAGAATGGTGTCATGACTTCGACGACGCCGGCCTCTGCACTGCCCTCCGACCACCCGCTGATCACCGGCGTCACCGCTGACGCGCCGCTGCTGAATCAGTACCGGGGTTCGCGGACGGCGGACGGCGCGGCGGCCAAGCCGCAGCGGCGACCGGTGTGGTTCATGCGGCAGGCGGGCCGTTCGCTCCCGGAGTACCGCAAGCTGCGTGAAGGCACGACCATGCTGGACTCCTGTCTGAACCCGGAGATGGCCAGCGAGATCACTCTTCAGCCGGTGCGCCGCCACGACGTGGATGCGGCGATCTTCTTCTCCGACATCGTGATTCCCCTGCGCCTGGCCGGGGTGGATGTAGAGATCCAGCCGGGGGTGGGCCCGGTGCTGGGAACACCGGTGCGCAGTGCGGCAGATGTGGCCGCCCTGCCCCGGCTTGAGGAGGAGGCCTTCGCCCCGATCACCGAAGCCGTGCAGCGCACGGTCGCGGAGCTGGGATCCACCCCGCTGATCGGGTTCGCGGGAGCACCCTTCACCCTGGCCGCCTACATGGTTGAGGGCCGACCGTCGCGGGACCACCTGGGTCCGCGGACCATGATGCATGCCGATCCCCAGACCTGGGACGCGCTGGCATCCTGGGCCGCCGATGTCTCCGGACGATTCATGCGGGCCCAGCTGATGGCGGGCGCTTCAGCCGCTCAGCTCTTTGACTCGTGGGCGGGTTCCCTGGGGCGCGCGGACTACGCCGCCCACGTGCAGAAGCACTCCGCCGCAGCCTTCTCCCACGTGGCCGATCTGGGAACTCCGCTGGTCCACTTCGGCACGGGCACCGGGGAGATCCTGGATCTGATGAAGAACGCCGGGGACTCCGCGCTGGCTCTGGCCGGACGCGAGAACGACAGCACCGTGGTGGGCGTGGACTACCGGCTGAATCTGGCGGAGGCCACCGCACGTGTCGGCGCGGAGACCCCCTTGCAGGGCAACATTGACCCGGCCCTGCTCTCCGCTCCCTGGGATGTGCTTGAGGACCATGTGCGCGAGGTCATCGGCGACGGCGCCGGTGCTGCCGGCCATGTCCTCAATCTCGGTCACGGCGTCCCTCCGGAGACCGATCCCGAGGTCCTGACCCGCGTGGTGGAGCTCATCCACAGCATCGACTACTGATGAGCACCCGCAGTGCCGGCGGCAGCAGGATGACGAGCATCGTCGTGGGCGGCGGCGTCGCTGGTCTGACCGTGGCCTGGCAGCTGGCCAGGGCCGGACACTCGGTGACCGTGTACGAGGCCGGCGAGCAGCTGGGCGGCGCCGTCGCGCCCCAGACGCTGGCAGGCGTGCGGCTCGACGCCGGCGCAGAAGCGTTCGCCACACGCACCCCTGCGGTTCGTGAGCTGATCGATGATCTGGGCCTCAGCGACCAGGTGGTGTCCCCGACGCCCGCACCCGCGTGGCTTCAGCTGCCCGATAGGGCGGCTCCTCTGCCCGCCACGGGGCTGCTGGGCATCCCCGCCGACCCCGGGGCCGAGGACGTCCGTCGGCTGCTGGGAGACGAGGCCGCCGAACGCGCCCTGGAGGACCTGCATCTCCCGATGACTTGGCGTCCCGAGGACGCCCCGAGTCTGGGAGAGGTGGTACGTGCCCGCATGGGCGAGCCCGTGCTTCACCGTCTGGTCTCCCCCATCACCTCGGGGGTGCACTCCGCCGCCCCCGATGACCTTGATGTCCGGGCAGCGCACCCGAAGCTCTTCACCACCATGCTCGAGCAAGGGTCTCTGGCCCGCGCCGTGGCCCTCCTGCGCGCCCAGGCTCCGGCCGGCTCCGCAGTCCAGTCGCTGCGCGGCGGGATGAACACGCTCGTCTCTGCGCTGGAGATTCAGCTGAGGACTATGGGCGCGCGCCTGCTCCTGAAGACGCCGGTTGAGTCCCTCGCCGCGGTGGGGCACGCAGAGCTAAGGGCTGACCACGTGGTGCTGGCCGTGGACGGACCCGGCGCCTCGCGACTGGCCGCGGGGTGGTTGGACGGCACGGGGCTGGACGGCCCGGGAACGGTCGGCTCCGGACCGGGAGTTTCGAGTACCCCGGAGAAGGACTCCGGCGCGCAGGGAAGCGGGGTCGCACTGGTCACGCTGGTCCTGCACGCACCCGACCTTGATGGCCGTCCCCGGGGCACGGGCATGCTTGTGGCCCCCTCGGTGATGCACGTGGCGGCAAAGGCCATGACGCATGTTTCCGCCAAATGGGACTGGGCGGCGCGTGCTCTCATCCATCAGCTGGGACCGGGCCACCACGTGGTGCGCCTGTCCTACGGCCGGATCACCGATTCGGCGGACACTCTGGGGTACAGATCCCGCGATGAAGACCTCCTGGCGGCCGCCATGGACGATGTCCCCCAGCTCTTCGGCCTGTCCCGCACCCAGCTGGAGGTCCTCGACGCCAGCGTGGTCCGATGGGACAAGGCGCTGCCCGGTGCCGCGACCGAGCAGCGCACGCAGGCCCAGGCACTGCGTGCCGCCCTGGCTGAGCGGCGAGCCGCGAGAGCCGCCGGGGAGCCCGCGTTCTACACGGTAGGCACCTGGTTCGCCGGCACCGGCCTGGCCCAGGTCATTCCTGATGCCCGCAATGTGGCGGCACAGGTTCTGGGGTCGGCGTCGTCCTGACCATCCGGGATGCGGGCATGGAGGAAGTTCCAAGCTCGTATGGTGCCGGTGCTGACCTGCGGCTCCTAACGTCACCGGTAATGGTCGAGCAGACCGGCAACCGATTCCGCGTAAGGGAAGGTGATGGATCATGCAGCTCTCCGCTCTACGACACATCTACGAGGCCGAGGCTCCCTTTGCCACGGTCTATCTTGAGGCACAGCCCGCCTCAGCCGACGCCGAGCAGAAGGTCAGGCTGCGATGGGAAGAGCTCAAGAGTCAGCTCGCCGACGCCGGCGCGCACGAGGAGGCGCTGTCAGCCTTGGAAAACGCCGTGATCACGGAGAACCCCACCGCGGTCCAGACTGAAGGGCGGGTGCTGGTGGCCAACCGCACCGGCCTGCTGCTGGAGGAGGACTTTGACGCCACGGGCGCCGGGGGCGACCACGCTGAGCTCGGGGAACCTGCCCAGCTGGGTGATTACCTGCGCCAGCGCCTGCGGTCCGTGCGGATGCTGGTGGCCGTGACGGATCAGGAGCAGGCAGTGCTGCGCAGGCTCGTACTCACCTCCTCCGATGTTCTCGACACCGAGGAGGAGCAGACCGTTGAGGGTTCAGCGGTGGAATCGGTGCACAAACCTCGAGGGCAGCACCTGAAGCACCGCCAGATCCAGAACACCGCCGACGAGGCCGCCAAGCAGAACATCCGCGATGTGCTTACTCAGCTGAAGAAGACCGCCCAACGCTTCCAGCCCGACGTCGTGGTGCTGGCCGGCGAGGTCCAGGGACGCCGCCTGCTGCACAATGAGCTTCCCCACGACCTCCAGCAGATTGCCCACGAGGTCGAGTCCGGAGGCGGTATTGCCGCCGAGAGCGCTGACGAGGGCGCAGAACAGGCCCTGTCGGAGGATCTGAGCGACCTGGCTCGCCAGATCACGCTGGAACGCACTCGCGAGCTGACCGACCGTTACCGGGAAGCGCGGGCGCACAATCTGGCAGTGGAGGGTGCTGAGAACATCCGCCGCGCCGTGCAGCTCGGCGCGGTGGAGACGCTGCTGCTCCGCTACGACGAGCGGGCCCAAGACGAGGATCAGCTCCTGCAGGCCGCCGCCAGCGTCGACGCGGCCGTGGGCCTCGTCGGCACCGGGGTGGCGGACCAGGCGGCTGCCATTCTGCGCTATGAGGCCCCCGTGGACCAGATGGACACCCAGCCCTAAGACCCGCTGGACCTGTCGCTGCTGTTGTCGTCGGAACGGCCCCGAGTTCCGACGACAACAGCAGCACTGGTTATCCACAATTCTCCGCCACGCCCCCAGCAGGCGAGCCCGCGGCTCGAGACTGGGGGCATGCGCCGCCTCTCCCCGTTCCCCGCCTCCCTGTACGGTCACACCTTCACCCGCCGTGAAGCTCTTCATGCGGGGTTGACGGATGAACGCCTGCGCCGCCGGGACGTCCGGCGGCTCTCACGCGGGGTTTACCAGCACCTGACGGGTGTATCCCCGCTACAGCAGGCCACTGCCGATCCTGAGCTGCTACACAGGTTCCTTGCACGTCACCCGAGGTTGCGCTTGAGCAACACCACCGCGGCCCGCTTTCTGGGCTTTCCACTTCCGACGCGCCTGCGGGACGACGACGTTATCCATCTCTCGGGCAGCTCCGCAGGCGTCTTCGCCGCTCCGTCTGGTCTGCGGCTGTTGATCCACCGGCCTGCTGCCTTGCCTGGGGAGGTCATGAGGTGGCACGGTGCGGCGGTTTCCAGCGGTCCTCGGCTGGTTCCTCGACATGGCGCCAATGCTGGCGCCGGATGACCTGACCATTCTCGGCGACAGCCTTGTCCGGCAGCCGCGGGCCCAGCTGGAGGGCCGCAGTACTCCGTGGACTGCCCTGCGGGATCTGCGCGCCAGCGTGTATGAGCATCCTGGAACGCCTGGAATCCGGTCGCGAGGACTAGGGCCAAGAAACTCGCTAGAGAGAGAGCGTTGCCCGGGCCGCCGCGCATGTGGGGGCACGATAGGCCTCCCCGAAGAGCAGCCAGTGGACTGCCAAGTAGAACAGCTGGTGCACGGGGATGCGCTCCTCCCACCCGGACCGCAGCGGCGCGGTGCGCTCGTATGCTGCCATGACTGCCTCCAGGTGCGGAAGCCCGAACAACTGCAGCATCGCCAGGTCATCCTCCCGGTGGCCTGCGTGGGCGGCCGGATCAATCAGCACCGCCACGACGTCGTCCGCTCGCCCCACCTCGTCGCCGGGTGTCCAGAGGACGTTGCCGCTCCACAGATCCCCATGGATGCGCGAGCGGGATTCGGCGTCGTCGAAATCTCCGTCCGCGATGCGGTCGCTGGCGCCCTCCAGCAGGTCCCTCTCGGCGGCGGTCAGCCGGTTCTGCAGTGCCGCGAGCACGGGGCTCAGACGCTCACTGGCACAGAAGGCGCCCCAGGAGTCATGTGTGCCGGTTCCCATGCGAAGCGGCTGATCCGCGGGACCAAAGAGCGGCGGCTCATCGCTGGGATGCTCGCCAGGCAACACCCCGAACGCCGTCCCCGACGGCAGGGAGCGGTGCGTCCGCGCCAGCGCAGCACCGAAGACCTCAGCGGCTTCCGGGGTACTGGGCACAGACGGAATCTCCTGAAGCACTAGCTCTCCCGGCGCCACAGAGAGCACCGGTATCACGGAAGCTCCTCCCCCGGGCTCAGCCTCAGCCAACCAGCGCAGGCCGGCAGCCTCTATCCGGGCAGCCTGGGACCACCCGGGGGGACTGGGCTTCCGGAACACCATGGCCGTAGGCGACAGCGCCGCGCCGGTGCGGCCTCAGAGACCAGTGGGCGTGGGCTGCAGCTGCCGGTGCTCGATGCCGAGGCTGCCGACCACGCACCAGTCCGGAGCCTCGTCGCTGTTGGGAGAGGCCGGTCGGCGCACGGGCACTCCGGCCTCCTCCGCGATGAGGGCGCCGGCGGCCCAGTCGTGCTCCCAAATCCCGTATTCGGCATAAGCGTCCAGGGCGCCATCAGCCACCATGCAAATGTCCAGGGCCGCGGCACCCAACCGGCGCAGGTTGCCGAAGTTCCGCAGCATCTCGGCCACGGCTGCGGTCTGCTCGTCACGGCGATCCGGGTCATAGCCGAAGCCGGTGGCCAGCAGTCCCGCGTGCGGGTCCCCGGTGGGGCCTGCTAGGCGCACCGGCTCTCCTCCGTTCCGTGTGGTGAAGGACCCCTGACCGCGGGAGCCCCACCAGATGCGCCGCAGCGCCGGGGCGTTGACCACTCCGGCCAGCCAGTCGCCGTCGGGCCCCTGAACTCCCACCGAGGTGCCGTAGTAGGCGATGCCCCGGACAAAGTTCGTGGTGCCGTCCAGCGGATCGATGGACCAGCGGTAGCCGCTGGGGTCCTCCACCTCCGTGGTGCCGTACTCCTCACCGGAGATGGAATCGTGGGGACGACGACGGCTGATCACCTCACGCACGGCCTCCTCAGCCCGCCGGTCAAAGTCGGTGACCAGGTCGGACTCCGAGGACTTGGTCTTCACCCCGGACTCGGCCTGAGTCAGAACTGTGCCTGCCGGGGCCACCGTCTCGCGTTCAGCCAGCACGGCCGCGCCGGCCGCCGCCGCTTCCTGAGCAATCTCCAGCAGCTCGGCCACACTGATGCTCGTCGTCTTCTCCGTCATTTCTGCACCCCTTCGGGACCCTTCTCCAACAGCTGTACAAACTCATCCTCGTCCAGCACCGGCACGCCCAGCGACTCGGCCTTGGCCAGCTTGGACCCTGCGCTCTCCCCAGCCACCACGTAATCGGTCTTCTTCGAGACCGAACCGGCAGCACGGCCGCCACGGGAGATGATGGCCTCCTTGGACTCGTCCCGGGAGAAGTTCTCCAGGGAGCCGGTGACCACCACCGTGAGACCTTCCAGAGTCCGAGGCATGGATTCGTCGACGTCGTCCTCCATCCGCACCCCGGCCTCGGCCCAGCGCTGGATGATGTGGCAGTGCCAGTCCACACTGAACCACTCCCGGATGGAGGAGGCGATGGTGGGACCGACCCCGTCGATGCCGGCCAGCTCCTCCTCGGTGGCGGCGCGGATCTTCTCCATGGAGCCATAGGCGCTGGCCAGAGCGCGGGAGGCCGTAGGGCCCACGTGCCGGATGGACAGGGCCACCAACACCCGCCACAACGGCTGCTCCTTGGCCTTCTCCAGTTCGGAGAAGAGCTTGGTGGTGTTCTCCCGGGGCTTCGATGCCTCCTTCAGCTCGCCCTTGGAGTACTGGGGCTTGGTCCAGAAGTAGAGGACGGGAGCATACCGGCCCGTCCCCTCGAACTTGCCGGTCTCGGAGCTCTTCTCCAGAACCTCCCGCCAACGGTAGATCCCTTTGAGGTCCTCGGGGGTGAGGTGGAAGAGGTCGGCCTCGTTGCGCAACACCGGCTTCTGCGGGAGCGGCTGACCCTCGTCGTCGTACTCCACCGGCGCTCCGGACTCCGCAGTCTTCTCCGGGTCGATGAGCTCCTTGGGCGGGCGCACCTCTTCCGGGTCCGGATTGGTCAGCGCCAGGCCGGCCTCTTCCCCGAGGGCCTCGATGTCCAGGGCGCCGCGGGAGCCCACGTGGATGACGCGTTCGGCGAGCTGGGCGGGGCAGGATTCAGCGTTGGGGCAGCGGTAGTCGACGTCGCCCTCCTTAGCCGGGGCCAGCTCCGCGCCGCACGCGGGGCAGTGGGAGGGGAAGACGAAGTCCTTCAGCCGTCCGGGCTCCTTCTCACGCTTCTCCCGCTCCGCGAGCACAGGCCCCAGCACCTCGGGGATGACATCACCGGCTTTGCGGACCAGCACCCGGTCGCCGATCTTGACGTTCTTCAGCTTCACCACGTCCTGGTTGTGCAGGGTGGCCTTGGAGACCTCAGAGCCGGCCACGAGCACCGGCTCCAGTACGGCGAACGGCGTGACTCGGCCGGTGCGGCCCACCTGCACGCGGATGTCCAGCAGCTCCGTGGACTTCTCCTCCGGTGGGTACTTATACGCTGCGGCCCAACGAGGCACCCGGGAGGTGTGGCCCAAGACGCGCTGCAGTTCGAAGCTGTCCACCTTGATGACGACGCCGTCGATCTCGTGGACCAGGCTGTGGCGCTTCTCAAGGTACTCATCGAGGTAGGCCTCGATCTCCTCGTAGCTGCGCAGCAGTTTGGTGTAAGGGCTCACCGGCAGGCCCCAGGCGGCGAGCTGGTCGTAGGTCTGGTGCTGGGAGGTCAGGGTGACGCCGTCCCGGGCGCCCACTCCGTGGACGAACATGGACAGGGGGCGCTCGGCGGTCTTGGCCGGATCCTTCTGCCGCAAGGAGCCGGCGGCCGCGTTGCGAGGGTTGGCCAGGGGCGCTTTGCCCTGGGCGGTGAGCTGCTCGTTGAACGCATGGAACTCGGCGGTGGGCATGAAGATCTCCCCACGCACCTCCAGCTCTGCGGGGTGATTCTCGCCCTTCAGCTGCTGAGGGATGTCACCGATGGTGAGCACGTTGTGCGTGACATCCTCACCGGTGATGCCGTCACCGCGGGTGGCGGCGCGCACTAGCTTGCCGTCTCGGTAGAGCAGGTTGATCGCGAGCCCGTCGATCTTGACCTCGGCGAGCCATGTCAGTCCCTTCTCGACGGCGTCGGGCCGCTGCTGCTGGAGACTGGCCACGGCGCGGTCGTACCAGGTGCGCAGCTCGCTGCGGGAGAAGAGATCCTCCAGGGAATAGAGCCGCTGGATGTGGGTCACGGGCGCGAACGCCTCCGAGACCTCGCCTCCGACCTCCTGGGTGGGTGAGTCGCTGGCGACCAGTTCGGGGTGCTCGGCCTCAATCTGCTGCAGACGCTCAAAGAGTTCGTCGAACTCAGCGTCGGTGATCAGAGGCGCATCCTCCTGGTAGTAGGCGATGCGGTGTTTGCGCACCTCCTCCACCAGCTGGGCGTACTCCTCCCGCAGGTCCAGGTCAGGGGTGGCGTCGTCGTCGTTCACAGCTTCACTCACCCGTCCCACTTTAGTGGCCGCAGCTGTCTGGTTCCTGGAGGCTCAGACGGCGAAGCCCCGCCGGCACAGGGCCGGCGGGGCTTCTCTCCGCGGTGAACGCAGGGTGTTCAGTGAGCGAGGATCAGACGTCTGCGGTGTCCTTCACCCGGGTACGGCTCACCGTCACCATGTCCTCGGGGCCCTCAATGTACTCCGGGTCCTCCATCAGACGACCAGCCTTGCGATCGGCGAAGTACTGCTCGACCTCCTTCTTGACCACCGGCGCCAGGATGACCAGGCCGACGACGTTGATGAAGATGCACAGGAACAGCGCCGAGTCGGCGAAGTCGATGATGTTGCCGAAGGAGACCACGCAACCCACGACGACCATGACGCAGACGATGACGCGGAAGGTCGTGTCTCCGGCGGTGGACTTGCCGAAGATGTAGCGCCATGCCTGCAGTCCGTAGTAGCTCCAGGTGATCAGGGTCGAGAAGGCGAAGAGGAACACTGCCACTGCCAGGATCACCGAGAAGTTGGAGAAGAAGGTCTCGAAGGCATCCTGGGTCAGCGTGATGTCGCCGATCGGCACCTCGTCATCCGGAACAGCTGCTTGCTCCTCCTCCGACAGGGCGATGAAGTCCATACGGTCCAGGAAGGACTGCGGAGCAGCGAAGATGATCACCAGGGCGGTCATGGTACACACCACCACGGTGTCCAGGAAGGGCTCCAGCGTCGCGACCAGACCCTCGGAGGCCGGACGACGGGTCTTGACCGCCGAGTGAGCGATCGGAGCGGAGCCGACGCCGGCTTCGTTGGAGAAGGCAGCGCGCTGGACGCCGATGATGATCACGCCGATCACGCCACCGGCGATGCCCTCCGGGCTGAAGGCGCCGGAGATGATGGAGCCGATCGCGTCGCCGATGTTGTTGATGTTGGCGGCAATGATGAGCAGGCACGCCAGCACGTAGACGCCAGCCATGACGGGCACGAGGGTGGCCGTCCAGGTGGCGATGCGCTTGACGCCGCCGATGATCACCAGAGCCACCAGGGCGGCGAAGACCAGGCCGAAGATCAGGGCCTGCACCTCGTCGCCGAGGAAGTTCTCATTGCCGGTGACCTGCTGGCCTGCCCCGGCGATGGAGGCGAAGGCCTGGTTCGCCTGGAACATGCCGCCGCCGATCACGCCGAAGAGCATGACAGAGATGGCGAAGATACCGGTGATGATGGCCACCGGGATGCGACCCAGCTTACGGAAGGCCACGGGCAGGTACTTGAAGGGACCGCCGTGGACGGTACCGTCCTCATCGATGGTGCGGTACCGCACGCCCAGCGTGCACTCGACGAACTTGGTGCACATGCCGAAGAGACCCGCGAGGATCATCCAGAAGGTGGCGCCCGGTCCGCCCAGGCCGATTGCAGCGGCCACACCGGCGATGTTGCCCAGGCCCACGGTGCCGGAGACTGCTGCAGTCAGCGCTTGGAAGTGCGTGATCTCGCCGGGATCGTCCTTGCGGGACCACTTGCCGCGCACCACCTCGAGCGCGACGGCGAATCCCCGGAACTGCACGGCTTTGAAGTAGATGGTGAAGCCGATGGCGGCCACGATGGCCCACAGGACCACCAGGGAGCCGTCCCACAGGGCGGAGTCCTCCGGAAAGGGCCGGCCCAGGGGGACTGTCACTTCGGTGCCGAAGATCAGGTTCACAAAGAACTCGGTGACATTGCCGAAGCCTTCGTCAATGGAGTTAGCGATCTGCTGGACGCCGGAGACGGCCTCTTCCCCTCCACCGTTGGCCGCTTCTTCGGCTTCGGCCTCTTCAGCCGCTAATAGCCCCAATGGATTCATGTGTGCATCCCCTTTTCGGATGTTGCCTCATCGGATGTGTCGAGTGCGTCCACGCCGGGTAGGCGATCTGCGTGTGGCAGAAATGTACCCGGCGTCTGTTTCCCCCACTTTGCAAAAGTTTGGAAAAATGTGACGACCATATTTCAGGATTGCTAAGTTCCTTGTCAAGACGTCAACAAAAAGCGCCCCTGATGCGCAGTCTGCACATCAGGGGCGCTTTCGCCAGCTGGAAGAACGCTTGCTCAGCCCTCGATTCCCAGTTTGTTCAGGACGATTTCGCGCACCTTGCCGGCGTCGGCCTGGCCGCGTGTCTCCTTCATCACCGGACCGATCAGGGCACCGATGGCTTTGAGCTTTCCGGCGGCGACCTTCTCCACCACATCCGGATTCTCCGCCATCGCCTTCTCCACGGCGGCGGTGAGGGCTTCGTCGTCGGAGACGACCTCCAGCCCGCGAGCGGAGACGATCTCCGTAGGTGTTCCCTCGCCGTCGAGGTGGTGCTCCAGGACCTGGCGGGCGATCTTGTCGTTGATCCGTCCCTCCTCGATGAGGCCGTTGAGCTCCACGATCGTGGAGGGCTCCACCCCCAGGGCGCCCGGATCGGTGTCGCGTGCGTTGGCGATGCGCGAGATCTCACCCATCCACCACTTGCGGGCCACCGCGGGGGTGGCGCCCTGGCTGACGGTCTGGTCGATCTGATCCATCAGGCCGGCAGCGATGACGTCGCGGAACTCCTTGTCGGAGTAGCCCCACGCCTCCCGCAGGCGACGACGACGCGCCGCCGGCGGCTCCGGCAGCTCGGCGCGCAGCTTCTCGATCCACTCCTCGGTGGTGACGATCGGCACCAGGTCCGGTTCAGGGAAGTAGCGGTAGTCGTCGGCGTCGGACTTGGGGCGGCCCGAGGAGGTGGTCCGGGTGTCCTCCTTCCAGTGCCGGGTCTCCTGCACGATGGAGCCCCCGGCAGCCAGAATGCCAGCGTGGCGACGGATCTCGTAGTGGACCGCGTGCTCCACGGCGCGCAGGGAGTTGACGTTCTTGGTCTCCGACCGGGTCCCGAACTGCGAGGCGCCCTTCTCCATCAAGGAGACGTTGGCGTCGCAGCGGACGTTGCCGCGCTCCATCTTCGCGTCCGAGATGTTCAGCGCCTTGACGATGTCGCGGATCGCCGAGACGTAGGCGCGGGCGATCTCCGGTGCACGCTCACCGGCACCGGTGATCGGCTTGGTGACGATCTCGATGAGCGGCACACCAGCGCGGTTGTAGTCCACCAGAGAGTAGTCCGCCCCCTGGATGCGACCGGAGGTTCCGGCGTGAGTCAGCTTGCCGGCGTCCTCCTCCATGTGGGCGCGCTCGATCTCCACGCGGAAGATCTCGCCGTCGTCGAGCTCCACGTCGAGGAAGCCCTCGAAGGCGATGGGCTCGTCGTACTGAGAGGTCTGCCAGTTCTTGGGGGTATCAGGGTAGAAGTACTGCTTGCGGGCGAAGCGGCAGTACGGAGCGATCTGGCAGTTCAGCGCCAGGCCGAGCTTGATCGCATACTCCACGGCCTTGCCGTTGACCACCGGAAGCGTACCCGGCAGTCCCAGGTCCACCTCGTTGACGTTGGTGTTGGGCTCGTCGCCGAACGCGTTGGGCGCGGAGGAGAACATCTTGGTCTGGGTGTTCAGCTCCACGTGGACCTCAAAGCCCATCACCGGCTCGTAGCGCTCCAGTGCCTCCTCGAAGCTGAGCGGAGCGGGTTCAGTCGTCAGCGTGTCAGTCATGTGCTGGGCCTCCTTCGGTTTCAGGCGCGAGGGCCGGCGCCGCTGCAGCCGGCCGAGAGTCGGCGGAACCTGCGCCCGCCGCCGGAACGAGCTCGGGGACCTGTGCCCAGAGGGGCGTCTCGGCGTCGTCGTTGAGCAGCTTCTCCAGAGCTCCGGCGGCGTGGTAGACGCGTGCGTCCTCCCGGGCCGGGGCCAGGAACTGGATACCCACGGGGAGTCCGTCGGAGAGGCCTCCCGGGACGGAGATGCCAGGGATCCCGGCCAGGTTTGCGGGGATGGTGGCCACGTCGTTGAGGTACATGGCCAGTGGATCATCCAGCTTCTCCCCCAGCGGGAACGCCACCACCGGGGAGGTGGGCGAGATCAGGACGTCGGCTTTCTCGAAAGCGGCGTCGAAGTCACGCTGGATGAGGGTGCGGACCTTCTGGGCAGAGCCGTAGTAGGCGTCGTAGTAACCAGCGGAGAGCGCATAGGTTCCCAGCATGATGCGGCGCTTGACCTCGTCACCGAAGCCCGCGGCGCGCGTGGCCCCCATGACTCGTTCGATGGTGATCGGCCCCTCCTGCGGCAGCACGCGGTTGCCGTAGCGGACGCCGTCGTAGCGCGCCAGGTTGGAGGAGGCTTCCGAGGGCATGATCAGGTAGTAGGCGTCCAGCGCGGAGTCGAAGCTCGGGCAGTCCACCTCCACGATCTCGGCACCGGCGGCGCGCAGCTTCTCCAGGGCCTCCTGGAAACGGTCCAGCACACCCTGCTGGTAACCCTCGCCCTGCAGCTGCTTGATCACACCCACCCGCAGTCCGGCCACATCCTGGCTCAGCGCGGCGCTGAAGGGCGGCACGGGATCGGGCAGGGACGTGGAGTCCTTAGGGTCGTGTCCGGCGATCAGCTCGTGCAGCAGTGCGGCATCCTCCACCGTGCGGGTCACCGGACCGATCTGATCCAGGGAGGAGGCCATGGCGATCGCCCCGTAGCGGGAGACGCTGCCGTAGGTGGGCTTGGTGCCCACGGTGCCGGTCACCGCACCGGGCTGACGGATGGAGCCGCCGGTGTCGGTGCCCAGGGCCAGGGGAGCCTCGAAGGCCGCCACCGCGGCAGCGGAGCCGCCGCCGGAGCCGCCCGGAATGCGGGAGGTGTCCCAGGGATTGCGCGTAGGACCGTAGGCCGAGTGCTCCGTGGAGGAGCCCATCGCAAACTCATCCAGGTTGGTCTTGCCGAGGATGGGCAGCTTCGCGGCACGGATCTTCTCAATGACCGTGGCGTCATAGGGGCTCATCCAGCCCTCAAGCATCTTGGAGCCGGCCGTGGTGGGCTGACCCTTGGTGACGATGAGGTCCTTGATGGCGATCGGCACACCGGCCAGGGGGTGCAGCGCCTGGGCCTCCTCGCCGCCGGCGGTGCGGATAGCATCCACCTCTGCCGCGGTGGCCAAGGCCTCCTCCGCGGAGACGTGCAGGAACGCATTGATGCCGCTGTCCCCGCCGTCCACGGCAGCGATGCGGTCAAGGTGGGCCCGGGTCAGCTCGACGGAGGTGATCTCCCCGGCGCGCAGGGCGGCGGCCATCTGGGCCGCCGTCAGACGAATCATCGATTCTGGCGTCGTCGTCATCTCGTGTTCCTACTCCTCGTCCAGAATGGCCGGAACCTTGAAGCGGCTCTCTTCGGCGTCGGGGGCGTTGCTCAGCGCCTGCTCCGCGGTGAAGACGTGACCGACCACGTCCTCTCGGAAGACATTGGTCAGCGGAAGCGGGTGGCTTGTGGCAGGCACATCGGCGCCGGCGGCCTCAGAGACCTTCTTGACCGAATCGACGATGACGTCCAGCTCGCCGGCCATCTTCTCCAGTTCGGCGTCCGTCATCGCAATGTGGGCGAGGGTGGCAAGATGCTCGACGTCTGCGCGCGAGATCTCAGACATGCAGCTCCTACAGGTTGAGGGCACAATATTTCCCTGCAATCCTAGCGGGCTGGCGCCAGCGTGGTCCCCGCGGGAGCGGCGCTGCAGCTGCCTGGGGCCTCAGTCATCCTCAGGGGTGTCTTTGACGTCGACGACGACGACGGTCACGTTGTCTCGTCCACCAGCCCGCAGAGCCTGGTGGATGAGCCAGTCCACCGTTTCCTGGGCGTTGCGCCCGGCGTTGAGGATCTTGCCGATCTGTTCGTCGGTAAGCTCCCCGGTGAGGCCGTCGGAGCAGACCAGGAGGCGCTGACCGGGCTGGACCGTGGCGGTGGAGAAGTCCGCGTCCCACGAGTCCCCCGCCCCTAGGGCGCGGGTGATCACGTTGCGGTTGGGATGGGTGTGGACCTCTTCTGCCGTGATCATGCCCGAATCCACCAGTTCCTGGACCTGGGAGTGATCGCGGGTCAGGCGGATGAACGCGCCGTCGTGGAGCAGGTAGGTGCGGGAATCTCCGATGTTGAAGACCAGCCACTGCAGCTGGTTCTCGGTACGCACCACCACGGCGCCAGAGAGGGTGGTGCCGGCCTTGGAGTCGGTGGCTTCACGGATGCGGCGATCCGCCTCGTCGAGAAAGTCCTGGATCTCGACCTCAGTCACGATCCCGCCGTGGGACTCCCAGCCTTCAGCCAGGGCCTGAACTGCCAGAGATGAAGCAACCTCGCCGGCCTCGTGCCCGCCCATGCCGTCGGCGACGGCGAACAACGAATCGGTGACGACGTAGGAATCCTCGTTCAGCTGGCGGCGCAGACCCACGTGCGTGCCATAGCCGTAGTCCACATAGGACTCCAGCGGGGTTTCAGGACTCTCTGCACTCAACGCCACTCACCCATCTTTGCATAGTGCTGGTTCCGCGGGCGGGGAAACCCCGCCACGCTCTCGGTCGGCTCACGCCGACCATCACGCCTCAAGCGCTGGTTCCGCGGGCGGGGAAACCCCGCCGCAGCCGCATGCCTCTCAACTGGTGCTGCTGTTTTCGTCGGAACTGCCGGCCATTCCGACGAAAACCTCAACACTCGATTCCGTATGACCACGCCTCGGGTGAGCCCAGTCGCACACGTCTACTCACTGTCCAGAATGATGCCCGTGCCGCTGGCCCGCAGCAGCATATTGGGCTGGACCTCGCCAAAACCGCGCACCACCCTCGGCGGCTGGGGCACCAGCAGGTAATCCTCGCTGTCCTCCAGCGCGGCGGCGGTGGCGTCGTCGACCAGGATGGTGCCGGGGTCGGCCAGAGCAGTCAGCCGTGCCGCGAGGTTGACGGTGGGCCCGTAGATGTCCCCCATGCGCGAGAGCACCCGGCCCCACACCACGGAGACCCTCGCCTGGGGCAGCACGTCGTCGGCGGCGATCGTCTCGGCGAGGGCCAGCGCAATCTCCGCCCCGGCCTCGGGCGTCTCCGCGTTGTAGAGCACCTCATCCCCCACAGTCTTGACGAGCCTGCCGCCGCCGATGGAGATGATCTCAGCACATTTGGACTCGAAGCGCTGCACCATCTGCGCGAGGGTGCGCTCGCTCATCTGCCGCGACAACGAGGTGTAGGAAACCAGATCGGCGAAGCCCACGGCCCGCGCCAACGGCAGCGGCGCATCGGGCCCTTCCTCTCGTCCGCGCGAGACAGCGGCCAGACCCGACTCCACCCGGACCGTCAGACGCTGCAGCGCCGCGGAGAGCTGACGCCGCCAGGCATACCCCATGAGCTGCTGGATGGGCTGGATCAGCTGGGGCAGGGACTCCACTACCTGAGCTCGCGCCTCCGCATCCGAGAGCTGCTGGTTGGCGATCTTGTCCTCCACCAGGGCTTCGATCTGCCAGACCACCATGCGGTCAGTCATCTGCCCGACCGAGCGGGTCAGGGAGATCGCTGTCTCCTCGTTGAGGTGCCCTTCGCGCACCAGGCGAACCATGGTGGCCAGCGCGTCGGCGTCGGCCTCGGTGAAGGCGCGGACGTCGTCGTCGAGGTTGGGGAATCCCAGAGCACGCCAGAGCTTGCGCGCCGAATGGGTGGAGACGCCCATCCGCTGGGCCATCTCCCGGTAGGTCAGCGTCCGCTCGGCGCCCAGCAGCTGGTGCTCCAGGGTGCGGATGCTGCGGTGCCAGTCGCGCTGCTGCTGGGTCGGGATCGGAATCACGGCGGTCTCGGGGGCCCGCTCGTAGGTATCCTCCGCCTGCCCATCGACGTCGTCGCTCGCCACGGGGCCGCCGTCCGTCTCCGGCCCCTGGTCCAGGCCCAGGGGGGCAGAGTCCGCGGACTCGGCCGGGGTAGGGGCTACAGGCGTGGAGGCCACCGGGGTCGGCGCCACGGCACCCCCGTCGAAGCCCCGGGTGGGAACCGCCGCCGCGGGCGGCACGGCGCCGGCCGAACCTCTGAGCTGGATGGAGGGGAAGTCTGACCAGTCGGACCGGGCCTGCGCCAGTTCATCGGAGCTGTAGCCCAGGACCCCCTGGGGAAGAGTGGCGATCTCGCCCGTCTCATCCGCCATATAGTCGCCGGCGGCGCCGAAGCCTCTGCGCCGTGCCCGTTCCCAGGCGGCCCGGCCCGGATCGGTGGCCTCCTGATCGGTCTGCGCCTCAGCACGGCGTTGGCGCGCGGCCTCCACCACCCGGCGAGGAATCACCTCATCGGCGGCGAGCACCTCCACCATGCTCTCGTAGGGGTCCTCAGAAGCGGCCACCGTAGCCTCCAGAGAAAGACTGATCCGGTGAGTCGCCGTACTGGGGCTCGTAGGGACTGAGAGCCGGGTACTGTGCCGCTACCTTGCGGCGGTACTCCCCCAGCTCCTGGGCCACGAGGGTGTGCAGACGTTCGGCATCGGGCATATCGCGCAGTCTCGTGCGCTGGTGCTGGCCGTAGGCACCGTGGATCAGAATCAGGTCCCCGGCTCCGGTCATCGCCTGCATCCGCGACTGGTCCAGCTGCACCTCAGAAAGCAGACCCAGGGGCACCACGGTGGGCTGGGCCGCACCGATGAGGTTCTTCTGCACAATCCGGTGCGTGGTCAGGAAGGTGAACCGGTTCAGCCAGCTCAGCAGAGGCTTCAGCGTGCCGAAGATCAGGGACAGCAGACCCACCGACCAGATGACAAAAACCCCGATGTAGCTGTAGTGCTGGATAAAGGCCGGCTGTGAGCCGCGGCCCAGGTATCCGAGCAGAAAGCTCATCAGCGTGATGGTCACCAGCAGGTTCACCACAGCCGGCACCACGGCGCGGTAGTGGGCACGGGTCCGCACCATCACCTGCTCACCGTCAACCAACCTCAGCAGCATGTCTGGCGCCTACCTCCTGCTTGCCCTTGCGTACCGCTCCAGTCTACGCGTCAGTACAGATCTCCCGGCAGCCAGCGGCCCAGGTGCCCTGGTCCGCGCGCCGCAGGTGCACCACGTCGCCCGCGGAGAAGGATTCGTACGACGCCGCCACGGGCCTCCACAGCAACTCCTCCCCTCCGCCCGCCTCTGGGTCCAGGGCTGCGGAGCGGCGTTCGATGATCTTTACGGTGAGCGCCCCGGACTCCTCCAGCGCCACGGCTGTTCCGCGCACCGCCGTGCGGTCGGGCAGCTCCACCCGAACGTACTGGCCCAGGGTCGTGAGCACACCGGCCACCCGGTCCCGGATGACTCCGGCTCCGCCGGCACTTTCGCTCTGGGCCAGCAGCTTATGGAATCGCAGCAGCCAGCCGCTGAGCAGCTCAGTCCGGAGGTCACTCCACTCGCTCCCGCGCTCAGCACTGGATACACCTGTCTCGTCCTCCCAAGGTCCATCCTGGGACACTGGCGCTTCCACCTCGCGCAGCGCCAGCAGGAGGGAGGTCGACGTCGTCGTGGGGAGCTCCTCCCGCTCCAGCAGCACATTGATGCCGCAGCCTAGGATGACAGCGTCGGCCCTGGGGGTCATGACCGCCAGCAGCCCGGCGATCTTGGCCCCCTCGATGTGCACGTCGTTGGGCCACTTCAACCCTGCCTGCACTCCGTAGGCCTGCTGCAGCTCCTCGACCAGCGCACAGGCGGCCGCCATGGTGAGCCACGACCAGTCCGCTCGCGGAAGATGAGGGCGCAAGACGATCGAGGTCGACAACGAAGCGCCCTTGGGTGAGGACCACGCCCTGCCCAACCGGCCGCGGCCTCCGGTCTGTTCCTCCGCGGTCAGGACGGAGAAGTGGGGCCAGGCAGAGGCGAAGGCCTCTTCCGAGATGCAGCCCTCGGCGGCCGCGAGAAGCTCGGCGGTGGTGGAGCCGATGCTCTCTACCCGCACCAGACGGGAGACCGGCCCCTCGTCAACAAGTCGCTGCTGCAGGGTCAGGTCGTCCAAAGGTGGCAGCACTGAGGAGTCAGACATGACTCCCACTGTAGGAGAGCAGCCACGCTTGTAGGGTTCCTACATCCGAGTGACAGCAGCTGCTCATTAGACTGGCGCCAGAATTGTGGATTTCCTCCAGACATGACCACCACCACGGATACAAGGGGCCCGAAGACACCGATGACTTCCTCGCCTGACCTTCAGACCACTGCGGGCAAACTCGCCGAATTCCGTCGTCGTCGAGACAAGACCCTTGCACCAGCCGGTGAGGCGGCCATCGAGAAGCAGCACAATCGCGGCAAGCACACCGCCCGCGAGCGCATCGAGATGCTGTTAGACGAGGACTCGTTCGTAGAGTTCGACGCCCTGGCTGTGCATCGCAGCACCGCCTTCGGCATGGAGAAGAAGAAGCTCCTCACGGACGGCCTGGTGGCCGGTTACGGCACCATCGACGGGCGCCTGGTGGCGGTCTACTCCCAGGACTTCACGGTCTTCGGCGGCTCCCTCTCGGCAGTCAACGGCAAGAAGATCGTCAAGGTCCAGGAGTTCGCCGCACGCAACGGCTGCCCAGTGATCGGCATCAACGACGGCGGCGGCGCGCGCATCCAGGAGGGCGTGGAGTCCCTGGCGATGTTTGCTGACATCTTCCGCAACAACGTCCACGCGAGCGGCGTCATCCCGCAGATCACGCTGATCATGGGACCGGCTGCAGGCGGCGCCGCCTACTCGCCGGCCCTGAACGACTTCATCATCATGGTGGACAAGACCTCCCACATGTTCATCACCGGGCCCGACGTGATCAAGTCGGTCACCGGTGAGGACGTGGACATGGAGACCCTGGGCGGCGCACGTTCCCACTCCACCACCACCGGCACTGCCACCTATATGGCCTCCGACGAGGAGGATGCCATCGAGTTCGCCAAGGAGCTGCTGGAGTTCCTGCCGCTGAACAACCTGGCCGAGGCTCCGGTGGAGGAAGCCCCCGAGCGGCCCAAGATCGAGCCGGAGGATGAGGCGCTCAACGAGCTGATTCCCGACTCCTCTTCGGCTCCCTATGACATGGTCACCCTCATCGAGCAGGTTCTTGATGAGGGCTACTTCCTGCAGCTGCAGTCTCTCTACGCCCCGAACGTGATCATCGGGTTCGGCCGGGTTGAGGGCAAGTCGGTGGGCGTGGTGGCCAATCAGCCCAGCCAGTTCGCCGGAACCCTCGACATCGCCGCCAGCGAAAAGGCGGCGCGATTCGTCCGCTTCTGCGATGCGTTCAACATCCCCATCCTCACCCTGGTGGATGTGCCCGGCTTCCTGCCCGGCACCGACCAGGAGTTCGGCGGCATCATCCGCCGCGGGGCCAAGCTGCTCTACGCCTACGCCGAGGCCACCGTGCCAAAGATCACCGTGATCACCCGCAAAGCCTTCGGAGGCGCCTACATCGTGATGGGCTCCAAGAAGCTCGGTGCGGATGTGAATCTTGCCTGGCCCACCGCCCAGATCGGCGTGATGGGCGCACAAGGCGCAGTCAACATCCTCTATCGCCGCGAGCTGGCTGCCGTGGAGGCAGAGGGCGGAGACGTTGAGGCCAAGCGCGCGGAACTCATCACCGACTACGAGGAGCAGCTGCTGAATCCCTACCAGGCTGCCGAGCTGGGATACATCGACGCCGTCATCGAGCCCGCAGAGACCCGCTGGCACATCACCCAGGCGCTGCGGGCCACCTACCACAAGCGCGAGTCCCTGCCCGCCAAGAAGCACGGGAACATTCCGCTGTGAGCGCGCTGCAGATGCCCCTGACCACACAGCCTGCGACCCCCGCGGCCAGCGCCTCAACACCCTCCGAGGCCGCTGAGTTCACCCCCGCCGAGTCCGCAGCCGCCGCCGAGAGCAGCCCCCTGCGCATGCGGGGAGCCGACCTCTCAGCCGAGGAGGTGGCCGCCGTCGTCGCGGTGATCTCCCGGCTGGCTGCTCAGGCCGAGGAGCAGGACGACGACGCCGGCACCACCGGCCCCCGCGACCGCGCCTCGCTGCGCCACCAGCGCATGACCCAGAACCACCACGGACTGTGGGGCAGGCCGGGCACGTCGTCGTGGAGGATGGCGTCGGGAGGCATGCGATGAGCCGCGCACGCGAGACTGCACCACGGCTGATCCTTGCCTCCGCCTCACCCAGCCGCCGCGACATCCTGACCCAGGCCGGCATCGAGTTCGAGGTAGTGGTTTCCGACGTTGACGAGCGCGCCGTGGTGGAGGCCGCCGTGGAGGCGGGCGGGCCCCTCTCCCCCGCTGAGGAGGCCCAGCTGCTCGCGGAGGTCAAGGCTGAGGATGTGGCGGCCAAGCCCGAGGCCCGCGGGGCCCTGGTGCTCGGCTGCGACTCCGTCTTCGAGCTCGATGGCGCCGCCTACGGCAAGCCCTATGAGGTGGAGGTGGCTGTTGCCCGGTGGCAGCAGATGCGCGGCCGGATCGGTATCCTGCACACCGGCCACGCGCTGGTCGATGCCGGCTCCGCCGCTACCACCTCCCAGCACTCCTGGCTGGGGTCCGCCGCCCTGGCCTCCGGCCCGCTGGGGGTGCCCGAGAACACCCTGAACTCGGTGGGCGAGACGGTGTCCTCACACATCACCTTCGGTCACCCCACCGACGAGCAGATCCGGGCCTACTGCGCCTCCGGGGAGCCCCTGCACTGCGCAGGCGCTTTCACCCTGGAGGGCGGAGCTGCGACGTTCATCGAGAAGGTCGAAGGCGACCGTGAGGCCGTCATCGGCGTCTCTCCCGCTGCCCTGGCCAGGCTGCTCGAGCAGCTTGGCCACGACCTGAGGACGTACCGCAGCCGCCCTGAGGGCACCACATCCTGACACCGTTTTGTTCGGTGGCGCAGTGTGACGGTATCTGTGCCCCGCTTCGCTGAGAAAAGCCGTCATATTGCGCCACCGAACGCGAAGGAGAAAAGAAGATGACTGAGTTTTCCAAGGTACTCATCGCCAACCGTGGCGAGATCGCAGTGCGCGTGATCCGCGCCGCCCGCGACGAGGGACTGGCCACCGTGGCCGTCTACGCCGAGCCGGACCGCGACGCCGTCCATGTGCAGCTGGCAGACGAGGCCTTCGCCCTGGGCGGGGCCACCGCCGCGGAGAGCTACCTGGTCATCGACAAGATCCTTGAGGCGGCACGTGCTACCGGAGCCGACGCCGTCCACCCCGGATACGGCTTCCTGTCTGAGAACGCCGACTTCGCCCAGGCCGTCATCGACGCGGGCCTGGTCTGGATCGGTCCTTCCCCGGCCGCCATCCGCACCTTGGGCGATAAGGTCTCGGCTCGTCAGCTGGCTGAGAAGGTCGGGGCGCCGCTCGCGCCGGGCACCAAGCAGCCGGTGACCGACGCCAAGGAAGTTCTGAAGTTCGCGGAGAAGCAGGGTCTGCCCATCGCCATCAAGGCCGCTCACGGCGGCGGCGGGCGCGGTATCAAGGTGGTCCGGGAGCACGACGAGATCGTCGAGCTCTACGAATCGGCCGTGCGCGAGGCCACTGCCGCCTTCGGTCGCGGCGAGTGCTTCATCGAGAAGTTCCTGGACAAGCCCCGGCACGTGGAGACTCAGTGCCTGGCAGACGCCCACGGCGGCGTCGTCGTGGTCTCCACCCGTGACTGCTCGCTGCAGCGGCGCAATCAGAAGCTCGTCGAGGAGGCCCCTGCGCCTTTCCTCACCCGGGCTCAGACCCGCCAGCTCTACCGCGCCTCCAAAGCGATCCTGAAGGAGGCCGGTTACCAGGGCGCAGGAACCTGCGAGTTCCTTATCGGCCAGGACGGCACCATCAGCTTCCTGGAGGTCAACACCCGCCTGCAGGTGGAGCACCCCGTGACCGAGGAGGTCACCGGGATTGATCTGGTCCGCGAGCAGTTCCGCATTGCTCGGGGTGAGAAGCTCGGCTACGACGATCCCGAGGTGCGCGGCCACAGCTTCGAGTTCCGCATCAACGGGGAGGACGCCGGGCGCAGCTTCATGCCCGCTCCGGGCACTCTGGAGCGCTTCGATACGCCGTCGGGTCCGGGCGTGCGCGTGGACTCGGGGGTGAGGGCCGGAGAGACTATCTCCGGGGCCTTTGATTCCATGGTGGCCAAGCTCATCGTGACCGGCCGCGATCGCCGCGAAGCGCTGCAGCGGGCCTCCCGCGCACTGGAGGAGATGCAGGTTGAGGGCATGCCGACCGTGCTGCCCTTCCACCGCAAAGTAGTCAAGGATCCCGCATTCGCTCCCGAGCTCAAGGGCAAGGCAGACAGCTTCTGCGTGCACACCCGGTGGATCGAGACTGAGTTCACCAATGACATCGAGCCCTACAACGCGCTCAGCGCCCATCCGGGGGGCGAGGCAGCAGAGGGACGCGAAGAGGTCGTGGTCGAGGTCAACGGCAAGCGTGTTCAGGTGACGGTGCCGGCGTCGCTGGCGGCCGGCAAGCTCGGCGGTGCGGCTCCGGCAAAGAAGACGCGCAAGAAGCGTTCGGCCACCGCCGCAGCCGCCTCCGGTGATGCGCTGACCTCCCCCATGCAGGGCACCGTGGTGAAGGTGGCTGCCAAGGACGGACAGACCGTGGCCGAGGGAGACCTGGTGGTGGTGCTGGAGGCCATGAAGATGGAGCAGCCCATCACCGCCCACAAGGCGGGCAAGGTCAAGGGACTGAAGGTCCAGGCGGGCACCGGCGTCAAGGCCGGCGAAGTGCTGGCCACGATCGAGGACTGACGCATCGGACGCGGCAGCATCACCGACCCGCTTCAGCGGCAGTGAGACGAGGGGCGCATGAACGAGGTTCTTGACGCCGTCATCCAGCGCTGGCAGATCCAGGCTGAGCCGGATCCGCTGATGCTGGCACTCCTGGCAGCAGCGGTGGTGGTGGTCACCGGGGTTCCTGCCGTGTGGCGGGTGACTCGTCAGGCCGCCACCATCATCCACGAGATGGGCCATGTGCTTGTCGCGTGGCTCGTGGGACGCCGCGTCTCCGGCATCAAGCTGCACTCGGACACCTCCGGGGTCACGGTCTCCAAAGGCCGGCCGGACGGGCCGGGCTTGCTGCTGACGTTCTTAGCTGGCTATCCCGCCCCCGGCGTGCTGGCGGTGCTCCTGGTATGGCTGGCCTCAGCCGGTCATGCTGGCGCGGCTCTCACCGTTTTTCAGGCAGTGCTGATGCTGGCGTTACTGCTCTCCCGCAACGCGGTGGGGATCTTCTCCTGCCTGTTAGCGGCTGCGGCCGCCGGTGCCGTCTGGTGGTGGAACGATCCCGACGTCGTGGTCTATACCGTGGTGGGGCTGGGCGCCTTTTACGCGGCTGCCGGTGTCCGGGGAAGCTTCGACGTCACGCGCGTGCACATCCAAGGGATCGGCCGCGGACACGACCCACGCCGCCGTGCGCAGGTGGCGGGGACGGATGCCGCGCAGGCGGCACGGGCCTGGCGGCTGCTCCCGCTGCCGGCGGCGCTGTGGCTGGTGTTCTTCCATATGCTCAGCGCGGCGTGCGCGGCTGCGGTGGTGTGGATGCTCTGGCCCTAGGCCAGTGACGAGACCCGGGGGATTCAGTCCCCTAGAAGCGCGTCGACCCGCTGGACCTTCTCGCTCAGCTGGTTGGTGAAGCCGGGACGGATGTCCGCCTTAACCACCAGACTCACCCTCGGGGACACCGCGACGACGGCGTCCGTGGCCCGCTTGATCACCCCGAAGACCTCATCCCACTCCCCCTCGACCAGGGTGAACATGGCATTGAGCTCATACGGCAGGCCCGAGTCCCGGACGATGCGCACGGCCTCAGCGACAGCTTTGCTCACCGATCCGTCGTCACTCTCGGCGGTGGTCGGGGCAACGGAGAAAGCAACCAGCATGCCTTCCAGCGTACTCGCCCCTCTCCCTCGGAGGTAGTGTGACCTAGAGGTCATCTGCTTCGCCGACACTTGCCCGCGAGAGGGATTCTTGTGAAACCTGTTGCGCATACGCTCCTCGCCGACGCCCTCACCTGGCAGGCAAACACGTGACCGTTGAATCTCAGGATTTCCCCGCCGACGCCCACTGGGTGGTCGTGGCCACCAGCGACTAGCCCGCATCGAGTGGAAGGTTTCTCCCGAAACCAGCCCCCGTGAGCCCGCGTGAACGCGAATAATCTTCCACTCGATGGGGAGGTAGTGGCGCCGTCGTCGTGCCGCTCCTAGCGTCAGCCCCATGGAGGAGTCCCCAGCATGAGCCGGCGCGAACCCTGGCGGCGGCGCATCTATCGTGGGATGAGCCCGGAGGCCGCGGTGCGGGCCGACGCGGAACACCGCGAGGTGATGGGCGTGCTCTGGCCCGTGCTGGTGGCGATGACGGCTGCGGGACTCTCGGCGCTGATCGTGACGACGGCGCTGCCGGTGGTGATCGCTGACATCGGTGGCACCCAGCACCACTACACCTGGCTGATGAGCTCGGCGATCCTGGCCTCCACTGCGGTCACCCCCATCGCCGGGAAACTCGCGGACCTCTACAACAAGAAGCAGCTGCTGCTGGGAGCCATCGCGGTCTTCACCGCCGGAACCGCCCTCTGCGGCTTCGCGATGACCCCGGAGATGATGATCGCCACCCGCGTCCTCCAGGGAGCCGGCATGGGCGCAATCATGGTGCTCACCCAAATCGTCATCGCCGCCATCGTCCCGCCCCGGCAGCGTGGCCGCTACAACGGGTACATCGCGGTGACGATGACGTTCTCCACGGTGGCAGCACCCCTGGTGGGCGGGCTGATCATCGAAGCGCCCGGCCTGGACTGGCGTTGGTGCTTCTGGGGCATGCTGCCCCTGACCGTGACCTCCTGGTTCTTCCTGGCCAAACGCCTGCACGTCCCGGTCATCCGCCGGGAGAACACCCGGGTGGACTGGGGCGGGGCCGCCCTGATCGCCCTGGCAGCTGCGATGCTGCTGCTGTTGGTCTCCCTGGCCGGCACCTACTTCCCGTGGTTCTCCTGGCAGTCTGCCCTGATGCTGCTGGTGCTGGTCTCGTTCGCCGCCGGATTCGTAGCGGTGGAGCGGCGAGTCAGTGAACCGGTGGTGCCCCTGCGGCTGCTCACTCAGCGCTTCAGCCTTCTCGCCATTGTTGCCTGCCTGGCCATGGGCGTGGTGATGTTCGGCGCCAATGTCCTGCTCATCCAGTACTTCCAGCTGGGCCGGGGCTTCAGTCCGCTGGCGGCCGGCCTGCTGGTGCTGCCGCTGATGGTCGGCATGAGCCTCGGCTCCCAGGTCACCGGAAATATCCTCACCCGCTCGGGGCGGTGGAAGCTCATGGTGTCCACGGGCATGGGCGCCATGACCCTCGGACTCGGTCTGCTGGCGCTGATCGACGCCGGCACTCCCCTGTGGCAGGTCACCGCGGCCCTGAGCCTTGTGGGACTGGGCCTCGGCGGGGCCATCCAGAACATCGTGGTGGCCGTGCAGAACAACGAGACCCAGGAGAACGTGGGAGCTGCGACGTCGACGGTGAACTTCTTCCGCAGCCTGGGCGGTGCGGTGGGCGTGCAGGTACTTGGAGTTGTCTATGCCGCCCAGGTGGGACGATTGGCCGCGTCCGCTCTGGAGGCTGAGGGCATCGACCCCCAGGAGGCGGGGGCACTGGACCTGTCGCAGCTGAGCCCAGATCTTGCTCCGGCAGTAGAACAGGCCTACGGCGACGGCATAGGAGTGGTCCTTGCCGTGGCCGCAGGCCTGTGTCTGATCGGGCTGGTGTCCGTGATGCTGATGCCCAGCACCCGGCTGCGTGACTCCCTCTAGGAGGCAGCCTCCTCCGTGTAGAGGGACTTGTGGTTGGTCTCCGGGGAGAGGATGAGGCTGATGAAGGTCAGCACACCCAGGAACGCCAGGTACGCACCCACGGCCCACACCCCGTAGTTCTGAACCAGCCACACGGCCACGAACGGAGTCAGCGCCGCCCCCAGGATGGAGGAGAGGTTGTAGGCCACGCCGGAGCCGGTGTACCGGGTATTGGTCGGGAACAGCTCAGGCAGGTAGGCGGACATGGGTCCGAAGGTCAGGCCCATCAGCGACATACCCACGGAGAGGAAGAGCAGCATCTGCCAGACGTTCATGTCTGCGCCGGAGCCGATGTTCTCCGAGCTGAGCCAGAACCCAAAGGTGCCGCCGAAGATGATGATGCCCACGGTGACGGTCATCAGCATGCGGCGACGGCCGAAGGCGTCGGCCAGGCGGCCGGCGATCGGCACGAAGATCGCGAAGAAGACGATGGCGATGACCTGCAGCACCAGGAAGTTCATGTAGTTGTAGCCGAGGCCGCCGTCGTCGGGGCTGCCGATGGCGTAGGAGAGGATCCACGTGGTCATCAGGTAGAACAGGCCGTAGGTGGCCAGCATGATGAAGGTACCGAGGATGATCTCCCACCAGTTCTTCCTGAAGACCTCGCCCACCGGGACCTTGGCCTGTTCCTTCTTCTCCAGGGCCTTGGCGAAGACGGGGGTCTCCTCAATGCGCAGGCGCACGTAGAGGCCCACGGCCACCATCACGATGGAGAGCAGGAACGGGATGCGCCAGCCCCACACGAGGAAGGGATCAGCCAGGGCGGCGTCGATGTCATCGGCGGCCAGAGCGCGGATCGCGGTGGAGTCGTAGCTGAAGCCCCAGGCCAGCAGCAGGAAGAGGCCGTTGGCGAGGATGAAGCCGAAGGGGGCGCCCAGCTGCGGCCACATGGCGGCCTGAGCGCGCTTGCCCGGGCGTGCCGTCTCCGACGCCAGCAGCGCGGCACCGGACCACTCACCGCCCAGGCCCAGGCCCTGGCAGAAGCGGAAGATGGTCAGCATGGCCGGGGCCCACAGACCAATCTGGTAGACGGTCGGCAGCGCGCCGATGAGGAACGTGGCAATGCCCATGGTGAGCAGTGCGCCCACCAGGGTGGCTTTTCGACCGACGATGTCGCCGAAGTGCCCGAAGATCACTGCGCCCAAAGGCCGGGCCACGAAGGCCGCACCGAAGGTCGCCATCGAAGCCAGCAGCGCGGCGCCCTCGGAGTCGGTGATGAAGAAGAGGATCGGGAACACCGACACAGCGGCGGTCGCGTAGATGTAGAAGTCGTAGAACTCAATAGTCGTGCCGATCAGGGAGGCCACAACAATGCGGCGCCGGGGCACGGTGAGGTTCTCGTCGGCGATCTTGTCCGCAGAGTTCGGGTTCTCCGACTCGACGGCGCTGTCAGCGGTAGTGGACATGACGGTTCGTGTTCTCCAAGTGGGGAGTGCGTGTGATCTGTGCCGCAGAAAAAGACTGCGGCTAAGCCTGTCAGATCTTAGACACCCAGGCACGACGACGTCGTCCCGCTCCCCGCTTTCTCACATGGTGAGATCCCGCCGACGGGGTCAGCCAGGAGACGCCAGATGACGACGACGCCGGGTGGTGTCAGTCGCCTGGCCTACGATGCTCCTATGGCTGACACCGCAGACACCACCATCCCGCAGCGCACTCTGGGCAGAACCGGGCGGGAGGTCTCGGCCGTGGGGCTAGGCACCTGGCAGATCGGCGGCGACTGGGGCGAGGTCTCCGAAACCGAAGCCTTCGCCGTGCTTGACGCCGCCGCCGAGGCCGGCATCACCTTCTTCGACACCGCCGACGTCTACGGCGACGGCCGCAGCGAGCAACTCATCGGCCGCTGGCGGGCACAGAATCCCGGTTGGCAGGGCACTGTGGCCACCAAGATGATCCGCCGCGCCCCGGCGCCGAGTCTGGAGCACGCCACACTGGAGAACTTCCGCGCCTGGACCGACCGCTCCCGCGCCAATCTCGGAGTAGACACGCTGGACCTGGTTCAGCTGCACTGCCCCGAGACCCCCGTCTACTCCTCTGACTTCGTCTACGACGCCCTGGACACCCTCGTGGAGGAGGGCGCCATGGCTGCCTACGGGGTCTCGGTAGAGACTGTGGAGGAGGCACTGACCGCCATCGCCCGCCCCGGAGTCGCCACCGTGCAGATCATTCTCAACGCCTTCCGGCAGAAGCCCCTGGAGCAGGTGCTTCCCGCCGCCCGGCAAGCCGGAGTGGGGATCATCGCCCGGGTTCCGCTGGCCTCCGGGCTGCTCTCGGGCCGCTACACCGCAGAGACGATCTTCCCCGAGAACGACCACCGCAGCTTCAACCGCCGGGGGGAGGCCTTCGATGTCGGTGAGACCTTCGCCGGAATCGACTACGCCACCGGGATCGAGGCCGCGGCGGAGTTTTCCGCCCTCGCCGCCGAGCACCGGCTTGAGCCGGCGGCCGCAGCCATCGCCTGGATCCTTCAGCAGCCCGCGGTCTCTAGTGTGATCCCGGGTGCCCGCAGCGCCCAACAGGCCCGCAGCAATGCCCAGGCCGGGCAGCTACCGCAGCTTCCGGCGTCGTTCCTCAACGGGGTCGAGCAGATTTACCGGGAGCGGATCAAACCGGAAGTGCACCACCGCTGGTGATCAGCGTCGGGGTGAAACATTCCCCGCACCCTTAAGCCTCAGGGGCGAGTCGGTGCCCGGTAGTGTTTCATCACCCACCATAGGGGCCTGAGTGAAACACCGCCGGCCACCGAGGGACAGGCACGGCTGCGAGAGGGCCGCGGCGGGGTCTCCCCGCCCGCGGGTCCAGCTCAGTAGTACACAGCCAGGGGCCCGTTGGGACCCTGGATCACCTGGATGTCGGTGTTGAAGATCTCGGTGAGGACGTCGTCGCGCATAATCTGCTCGGGCGTGCCGTGCTGGACGATCTGTCCGTCCTTCATGGCCAGGATCTTGTCGGAGTAGTGGGCGGCGAAGTTGATGTCGTGCAGCACGATCACCACGGTGCGTCCGAGCTCGTCCGCCGCGCGGCGCAGCTGCTTCATCATCGCTACGGCATGCTGCATGTCGAGGTTGTTCAGCGGCTCGTCCAGCAGCACATAGTCAGTCTGCTGGGCCAGGACCATCGCCACATAGGCTCGCTGCCGCTGGCCGCCGGAGAGCTGATCGAGGTAGCGGTTCTCCAGCTCAGTGAGATCCAGGAAGTCGATGGCTTCGGAGATGTAGCGCTCATCGCCGATGGTCAGCCGCCCCCGGGAGTGCGGGAAGCGTCCGAAGCCCACCAGCTGACGCACGGTCAGGCGGGTCACGAAGTGGTTCTCCTGCCGGAGCACGGAGAGGATCTTGGCGATGGTCTTCGACGGGCTGTTGACGACGTCGTGCCCGGCCACGGTGATGGTGCCGGCGTCGACGTCGAGCAGTCGTCCGATCATGGTCAGGACGGTGGACTTGCCCGCACCGTTGGGGCCCACCAGAGCGGTGACACCACCTGCTTGGATCTCGGTGGAGATGGGGCCAATCTTGACGTCGGAGGCATAGTCCTTGGCTACGCCGGTCAGGGTGATGCTCACAGGCGCCCCTTTCTCATGAGAACGATCAGGAAGACGAGCCCGCCGATGAGCTCCACGATGATGGTGACGGCTCCCCCGGCATCCCAGATATGCCGGAGCACAAAATAGCTGCCCGCCAGGATCGTGTAGGCGAAGAGTGTGGCCAGCGGGAAGAGCATGCGATGGGAGTAGGTGTCGCCGAACTGATAGGCCAGGGTGGCGGCGAGAAACCCGAGGAACATCATGGGCCCCACCAGGGCGGTCGCTGTGGCCACCAGGAGAGAGACCAGCGCCATGATGAGGATCAGCTCGCGCTTGTAGGCGATGCCGAGGTTCAGGGCGCTGGTGCGCCCCAGAGCGATGACGTTGAGCGTATTGGCGCGCAGCCATAGCAGCGCGGTCACTGCCAGGACGATGGGGATCGCGTAGGGCAGATAGTCCGCCCGCGCGTTGGAGATGTTGCCGAAGAGCCGGGCGGTCAGCACGTCGAACTCGCTGGGGGTGAGCATGCGCTGCATGAAGTTGGACAGGGACCCCAGCACACCGCCGATCACCACGCCCACCAGCAGCATGATGTGGATGTTGGAGAAGCGTCCGCCCAGCAGCCAGGTGTAGAGAACCGTGGCAAGCAGCATCATGGCCGCCAGCTGGAGCAGGAAGGGCCCGACGCCGACCAGCGCGGCCGCTCCGCCGACACCGAGCAGGAACACCGCTGCCGTCTGGATCACGGTGTAGAGGGAGCCGAAGCCCATGATGCCCGGGGTCAGGATGCGGTTGTTGACTGCGGTTTGAAAGGCGACCGTGGAGACGGCGTGGCACACCGCGACCACGGCGATGGTGATGAGGGAGTCCCGCCGCATGTCCACGATCAGCCACCAGGGGCGCGAACCGGTCTCTGCCGGGTTGTTCCACGTCATGATGCCGAAGGTCAGGCCTACCGCCAGGACCACCAGCACGGACATCACGATGATGTAGCGGCGCAGATGCTTAGGGTCTGTCACCGGTCCCGAGCGGCGTCGTCGCTGGGTCTCCTGCGATGCTTCTGCGCTGGTGCTGCGGGCGGGAGCGCCCGTGGACTGGGCTTCTGCGGTCTTGAACATCACGAGACGAGGCCTCCCTTGCGCCGCTGGCGCAGCAACAGGCCCAGGAACACGGTGCCGCCGACCAGGCCCAGGACCATTCCCACGGGAATCTCGAAGGGAGCGATGATGACACGTCCGATGAGGTCACAAACGGTGACCGTACAGATGCCCACCAGAACGACCCAGGGCAGGTTGGTCCGCAGGTCATCGCCGCGGATGAGCGCCACGATGTTGGGCACCACGAGGCCGAGGAAGGGCAGGGTGCCCACGACCGTGGCGGTGACGCCGGTGGCCACTGCCACCATGGCGGTGCCGAGGAAGAGCACGAAGGCGTAGTTCAGGCCCACGTTCGTGGCCATGTCCCGGCCCAGTCCCGCGACGGTGAACTGGTCCGCCACGAGGAAGACGAGCACGGTGACTCCGGCGACGATCCACAGCAGCTCGTAGCGCCCCTGAATCACACCGGTGAAGGATCCCTGGAACCAGATGCCCAGAGTTTGCAGGCGATCGGTCATCAGTGCCAGGTAGGTGGTGAAGGAGCTGACGACCGCGCCCAGCATGATGCCGATGATCGGCACGATCAGGCTGGACTTCAGGGAGACTCTGCGCAGGAAGAGGAAGAAGACCATCGTCCCGATGAAGGACATGATGACCGCACCGATCATCCGCTCGAACAGTGTGGCGGCGGGCACCAGCCACATCACGAGGATGAGCCCCAGCCCAGCCCATTCGGTGGTGCCCATGGTGGAGGGCTCCACGAAGCGGTTCTGGGTCAGCAGCTGCATGATGACCCCGGACATGGCCATCGCTGCCCCGGCCAGCACCAGGGCTACGGTGCGGGGAACACGGGTGATCCCGAACATCCAGAAGTTCTCCCAGTTCTCGCCGCCGAAGACGTCGAACTGGCCGGTCAGCAGAGAAAGGACCACCAGGATCAGGGTCACCAGAATGGCCAGCAGGAAAGCGGGGGTCCACAGGCGGCGATGCCGGCGAGTGCGGGCATCCTCCACCAGAATGTCCCGGCTGGTCTGCGAGACGTCCTGCCGCAGGGTGGTGGTCATGTGGTCTCTTCGATCGTAGATGGGCAAGAACTTAGTGCCGAAACATCAGTAAGGCAATGCTACGGAGATTCAACCAGGGAAGTCGAATGTGAACGCCGGCACCCCGGTGGCGAGGTGCCGGCGTCGACGGTGAGAATCTGCGACTACTGCGCCGCCTCCAGGGCGTCAGCGAAGTCGTTGAGGAACTCGGTGTAGGCCTGAATGTCCTCGGTGATGTACATGTTCTGCGGCATGTAGACGATCTGGTCGTTCTCAATTGCCGTGGTGGACTGCAGCGCCGGCGAATCAGCGATGAGCTCTTCGGCGGCGGTGTACTCCGGGTCATTCGGGTTCATACCGTCGCGGTCCAGGACAATGATCCAGTCAGGGTCGGATTCCGCGATGGCTTCCACCGAGATGTCATCACCCTCGTGGTCGGCGGACTGATCGTCCACCTCGAGGGCCGGCACCAGGCCGAACTCCTGGAAGACCGGAGCTACGGCGCGGCCCTCGTTGGGGCCCGCGTAATTAATGTCGCCGCCGGAGGTGATCAGGCCCATCACGGTGTCCTCGCCGTTGTAGGCCTCGGCCACCCGCGCCATGGCGGCGTCGAGCTCATCCACCAGTTCCTGGGCCTCCTCCTCGGACTGGAAGATCTCGCCCAGCTGAGTGGCGTGATTCTTCAACGCGTCGAAGAAGGTAGCCGGATCCCGGAACTCCTCGTCGAACTCCAGAATGACGCCGCCTTCCGGAAGCAGAGCCGCAATGTCGTTGTAGTACTGGGCATAGCGCTGGCCGTTGATGACCAAATCCGGCTCAGCGGCGGCAACGAGCTCGAGGTTGGGCTCGCGGTGGTTGCCGGTGTCGAGGATGTCCTCGTTCTCCGCGTAGGTCTCGTGGACATGGGGCTGCATGAGCGAGCGGGCCGCCACGGTGAGCTCGACGTCGAAGTCCTCCAGGATCCGGAACGCGCGGTTGTCGAAAGCGCCCACGGAGTCGATCTCGTCCAGGTTGATCTCGTGCGTGCCGTGGTCGTCGGTGACGCTGAGAGTGCCGCCCGACTCGCCATTCTCGGACGACTCGGTGGTGCCATTGTCGGCGTCGTTGCCGTTGTCACCGGAATCGCCGTCGTCACCGCAGGCGGCGAGCGCCAGAGCGGCGATGGCGGCGACAGAGAGGAGGCGGAACGTGCGGAGCTTCTCAGCAGGGGTGTCGAGTGACGTCATGAAGCGAACCTTTCTAGGTTTTATTCGACTTAGTCTGACCTAAGCTGAGAAAAGAATTTACTGTGTGCCGTAATCAGGTGCAACTGTGTGACAGGTATGTGTCACCTGGTGGGATCCTTGGCACAGTCACTTTGGGGCCCGCTCGGACCGGTAGCGTGGAGCTGTGTCTGACATGCCCTCCCCCACGTCCCTGGCTCCGGTGCTCAGCCCTGAAGCCTGGGAGCTGCTGAACTCCCTGCCGGAGTACGACGACGCCGCCTCCTCCTCCTTGAACCTGCGGCTGCGCAAGGACGGATGGCCCCCCGAGGTGGTGGCCGCTGTGCTGACACAGTTACGCCTTCGCAGGGCCGCGCGAGGAAAGTTCGGCGAGTTCGCCGAACGCATGCTGCTCACCGACCACGGGCTGCAGCAGTCCACACGACTTCCGGTGGCCGCCCGGCACGCCCGCCGGTTCGTCTCGGCGGCAGTGGAGCACGTGGTAGATCTGGGCTGTGGCCTCGGGGGTGACGCCCTGGCGATGGCCTCCGCCGGACTGCAGGTCACGGCAGTGGAGGCCGACGAGACCACAGCCGCCGCGGCCACCATCAACCTCCGCGCCTTCCCCGAAGCCTCGGTGGTCCACTCCCGCGCGGAGGAGTACACGGCGGGGCTGGATTGGTTCGCCAGGCCCCCCGCAGAAGGACCGGACATGCCGCCCCGGTGGACGGGACCTGGCCTGTGGCTGGACCCTGCCCGGCGCGATGAGCGCTCCCGCATCTGGGACCCCGAGGCCTTCTCACCTCCGCTGAGCTTCGTCACCGAACTTGCTGCCACGGGGGCCCCGATGGGAGTGAAGCTCGGACCGGGCATGCCCCACGAGCTGATCCCTGCAGACTGTGAGGCGGAGTGGGTCAGCATCGACGGAGAGCTGGTGGAGGTGGTGCTGTGGTTCAACGCACTGGCGCGCCCGGGTGTTCGCCGTGCTGCCACCGTGCTGACTAGCAGCAGGGAGGACCCCCTGCGGGTCACCGCTGCGGAACTCACGTCCTCGGATGATTTCGGCCAGGGCCTGCACCCCGATCCGGCGGGCTCGGCAGGACTGCGAGGCGTTCTGCACGAGCCCGATCCAGCGGTGATCCGCGCCGGGCTTGTGGCTGAACTCTGTGCACAGCTGGAGGGGCGCATGCTCGATGAGCACATCGCCTACCTGTGCACCGACGACGCGCCTTCCCCCGCCCATCCTCCCTTCAGCAGGGCCTACCGGGTGCTGGAGGTCATGGACTTCAATCCCAAGAGGCTCAAGCGCTGGCTCCAGGATCAGGAGGTGACCAGCCTTGAGATCAAGAAGCGGGGGGTCGACGTCGTCCCCGAGACCCTCCGCCGGCAGCTGCTGGGCTCTCCGAAGAAGCCTCGCGCCGGGAGTCCCAAGAAACACGCCACCCTGGTGCTGACCCGAGTGGGGGATGAACGGCTCGCCGCCGTCGTCGAGCCTTTACGCTGAGGACTCTTCTCGCAGGTGGGGCGCACCGCCTCACGCGGTGGGGGCGGGGGCCTCTGCGGAGGCGGGCGCCGCCGCTCCGTCCGGCTCGGGACCAGCACCCGCTGCCGCGGCCTGGTCTGCGACGGTTGCGGTGTCATTCCGCAGCAGGACCCAGACGGTGAGGATCGTGGCGAGCACGATGCCCGCGGCGATGCCGCCGGTCAGGTGCACTGACTGCACAAAGGACTCACGTGCCGCGCTCCAGAGCGCTTCTGACTCCGTGCCGCCGAGCCGCTCGGCGGCCACCGAGGCCGCGCTGATGGTTTCCGATGCGCCCTCGACCGTGCGGGCGGGCACACTCTCGGGCAGCTCCGCGCCGGTGAGCTGGGTGCGGTAGGAGAAGGTCAGCACGCTGCCCATGACGGCAACGCCGAGGGCGCCGCCGAACTCGTAGGCGGTCTCAGAGATCGCCGAAGCCGCCCCGGCCCGGTGCGGCGGCGCCGCGGTAAGGATCGCGTCGTTGGTCAGAGTCTCGGTCAGCCCGGTGCCCAGGCCCAGCAGAGCGAAGGCGATGAGCACCACCAGCATGCCGTCGGTGACTGGCAGCAGCGTGAGTGAGGCCATTCCGGCCGCGGCGATGAGCAGACCGCCGGCGATCACGGTGCGCAGCGCCAGGCGCCGCGCGATCGGGATGACGATGAAGCTGGCGACCACCGAGAGGATGAGCCCCGGGATCAGCACGAGGCTGGCGTGGACGGGGCGCATCTCATAGGCGGTCTGCAGCAGCTGTGTCAGGAAGAACAGCGCGCCCACCATTGAGAAGACGAGCATGAAGTTGGTAACCACGCCCGCCCGGAACCGCCGGATGCTGAACAGGCTCAGGTCCAGCAGGGGATGGGTCAGGCGCCGCTGACGATGCACGAAGATCACCAGGGCGGTGAGGCCCAGGGCGAGGGCGACCAACGGCAGCACGGAGATGTCTCCGGCCACGAGTCGTTTGATGCCGTAGACGGTGCTCAGCATGCCCAGCAGGGACAGACCCACGGAGACGGCGTCGATCCTGCCCGGGTTCGGGTCCTTGGACTCGGTGACCAGCAGCGGCAGAGCGATGAGGATGAGCACGATCACGGGCAGGTTGATGAGAAAGACCGAGCCCCAGAAGAAGTGCTCGAGCAGCACGCCGCCGAGGATGGGCCCGAAGGCTGCGCCGGCGGAGAATGCCGAGGCCCATACCGCGATCGCCACCACTCGTTGCTTCGGGTCTGGGAAGAGGCTGCGGATGAGCGACAGCGTGGACGGCATGAGGGTGGCCCCGGCAATGCCCAGCAGGGCCCGGGCACCGATGAGCATCTCGGGGCTGGTGCTGAAGGCAGCCAGGGCTGAGGCGGCGCCGAAGGCCGCCGAACCGATCATCAGCAGACGACGACGGCCCACGCGGTCTCCGAGGGAGCCCATGGTGATGAGGAAGCCGGCGATGAGGAAGCCGTAGATGTCCACGATCCACAGCAGCTGCTCACCGGTGGGCTGCAGGTCGGCGGAGAGATGGGGCACGGCAAATCCGAGGACCGTCATGTCCACGGAGATGAGGATGACGGGCAGCACGAGAGTTGCCAGTCCGAGCCATGCCTTCAGGCCCGCACGCTCAGAGGGCAGCGCGGGCTGGGGATTCACAGGGGTCTGCGAAGTCATGATGTTCCATTGGGCGCAGTGCTGCATGGGACGGCCGGATGCAGCTGCGCGGTACACGTGATGTGCCGGCTGGGGCAGATCGCCGGGATACCGTCCTGACGGGAAAATCCCGCTGCCCACCAGCGTAGCACGCAACATTACAGACGTAATGTTTGGCTCAGGAGCCGGGACTTCCTCCGTCGGAGCGGGGACTCAGACTCCACGCCGGGAACGGGTCGCAGAAGGTGGCCCACGTCGTCGGACCAGCGCTCAGCTCCGCATCGGTGAGCAGGGCATCATCGAGGCCCTGCACAAGTGCTTCCGGAACCAGGTCCACTCCGATGAAGACGATGTCCTGACCGAAGGCCAGCAGCTCATCCGGATCTGAGATCTGGTGATCGAAGGCTAGAGGCAGCAGTGACAGCATGGTTCCCACCTGCTCCCAGTGCGCGGTGACGTGCGGGCGCGTCGCCAGGCGGCAGAAGCCTGCCGAGCGGACCACCTGCCCGAACTCACCACCCTCCACTCGGGTGTCCAGCACATCCTTCAGCCGGCCGGGATGAAAAGGCCTGGGGGTCTCGTAGCGCACAGCGGAGACCGAGGGGTGATCGACCGCCGGTACAAAGTCGGCATTGAGCACGCTGACCCAGCCGGGGCGGGTCTGCTCCTGAGTGTAGGGCTTGGCCGACGGCGTGAAGGAGACATCGTCCTCCCCCTCAAGGCGCAGGGCAGCGTGGGGGCTCAGATGTCCCAGCAGAGCGTGGATCAGGTCGAACTCAGCATCGGGCAGCCCGCGCCAGTTGACCATCACCACGATCGAGGCATATTCAATCTGCCCCATCATCAGCTGCGCACGAGAGACGAACTCCGCCCGCTCCGAGGCCTCGCCACCATCCGGAGACCACTGGCGCTGCAGGTCAGTGATGACGTAGTCCTCTCCCCATAGATCCTGCATGAGGTGCGCGAGGTCGACCACGCAGACGATCTCGCTGAGCTGCGTCTGCCCGGCGGGGTCGGCGTACTCTCCGATCAGATCGGTCATCACCGCATGAAGCGGGATCTCCATGACCAGGGCTGCATTCTGCCCGGTGCCGTAGTTGTGGTGCGCCAGTCGCTGGACCGCGTCGTTGATCGCATGCGACCCCGAGGCCACCTGCTGCGCGTTGAGCAGCGCCCTGCCCTGGCACGCCGCGAGCCGCCGGGCATAGCCGTGCCGCTCCGGCCCGCAGGCTCCTACCACCGCGATGACATCAACAGGGCGGAGATTGAGACCCATGGGCAACCCTTCCGTGTTCGGTGTGATTAACTGTTAATGCTAATCATTCTCATGAGGAGGTCAAGTGAAGGTCCGCAAATCTCTGCGATCACTGAAGAACAAGCCCGGCTCCCAGGTGGTGCGCCGCAGGGGCAAGACGTATGTGATCAACAAACAGAACCCGCGATTCAAGGGCCGTCAGGGCTGATCCGCCCCGGCGCGAGCTCTCTCTGCATGCTGGATTCTCCTGCGTCCCCCCGAGCGGCACGGCACCCCTCCCCCGCGACAGCCCTGAGCGCACGACGACGCCGCCTGAGGAAGCTTCTGCTCATTGCCGCCGCGAGCACGGCCGCCCTAGTGACGGTCATCAGCCTGGCAGTATCCCTGGGTCCGGTGCGCACCCCGATGCTCGCCGCGCCCGTGGTGCTACTCGAGCCCATTGCACCCGCCCTTCAGCCCTTTGGTCTGCACCTGCCGGACCTGGATCCGTCACATTCGGCGCTGATCTCCACCGTGCGCCTGCCACGTGTCCTGCTCGCTGCCCTGACGGGGGCCGCACTCGCCTGTGCCGGTGCCGTGATGCAGGCGGTCTTCCGCAACCCTCTGGCGGAACCGGGAATCACCGGCGTCTCCTCCGGTGCGGCAGCCGCGGCAGTTCTGCTCCTGGTCACCGGCGTGGCCATGGCCCATCCCTGGACTCTGCCGGCTGGTGCCTTTTTGGGCGCCCTGGCAGCAGTCACCTTTGTCCAGCTGGTCGCCGGAGTTGCCAGACCAGGCTCCACCGCAACCCTGCTCCTGGTGGGCGTGGCCCTCAACGCTCTGCTGGGCGCTGTCATCTCCGCTGCGATCGCCAACGCCTCGAGCACCTCGGACGTGCAGCACGCTATTTTCTGGCTCAATGGGGATCTCACCGCCACCTCCTGGGGCGATGTGCGCGTGGCCGTCATCCCTGTACTGATCGGACTGGTCGTCCTGCTGGGCTTCGGCAGAGAACTGAATCTGATGGTGCTCTCAGAGGACGCGGCAGCCTCCAGCGGGGTCAACACGGTGGCCGTGCGGCAGGTCGTTCTGGCCGTCGCGGCACTCATCACCGCCGCCACGGTGGCCGTGACCGGGGTCATCGCCTTTGTGGGCCTGGTGGTCCCGCATCTGGTGCGGCTGGTCATCGGTCCGGATCAACGGGCGCTGCTGCCGCTCTCCGTGGCCGCCGGCGCGGTCTTCCTGGTCCTGGCTGACCTGGGGGCCCGCCTGCTCTTCAGCCCCGTAGTGCTTCAGACCGGAGTGGTGACCGCCCTCGTCGGTGCGCCGGTACTGCTGCTCCTCGTACTGCACCGGAGGCCCGGATGAGCACCACACCCCCGCCGAGGACACCAACCCGCTCCTCCGCAGCAAGCACGGTGCTGCGCGCGGAGGATCTGCAGTTGTCCTACGGCTCGCAGCGCGTGCTGCAGGGAGTCACACTGAGCCTGCAACGCGGGCGCGTCCACGGTCTCGTCGGTCCCAACGGTGCCGGCAAGTCCACTCTGCTGCGTACGCTGGCCGTCTTGCAGAAGCCAGCCCGGGGACGGGTGTACCTGCCCTCCACCCGGAACGAGCCAGCTTCCGAGCCCGCCTGCCCCGGACGAGACCTGTGCACCCTGAGCAGCCGGGAGCGGGCGAGGTTCTTGGCCTATCTGCCCCAGGACACCTCGGTGGCCTTTGACTTCCCTGTCCGGGAGGTGGTGGCCATGGGCCTCTACGCCCACCTCTCCCGCTTCAGGGGCCCCAGTAGCGGGGATCTTGCCCGCATTCAGCACGCTCTGCAGAGAACCGGCACCGAAGCACTGGCGGAGAAGTCCGTTCGCAGCCTCTCCGGAGGGCAGCGGCAGCTGGTGCTACTGGCCAAGCAGCTCGCCCAGCGCCCGGAGATCTATCTCCTGGACGAACCAGTCTCCGCCCTGGACATCGCGCACCAACTACATGTGGCCCAGTGCCTGCGCGAGCTGGCAGCCGCCGGACACGCCGTCGTCGTCGTGCTGCATGACATCACCTATGCCGCCGCTCTGTGTGACCGCATCACAGTGATGCACCAGGGGCGCATCTACGACGACGGCACTCCCGAACACGTCCTCACCGAGCAGATGTTCGCCGAGGTATATCGCGTCCGAGCCCGCGTGGAGACCACTTCCGGGGGGAACCTCACGGTTCTCCCCTACGGGGTGGTTTCCGCCCGGGGTGACCGCACCCGAAGAAGACAAGAAGGAGAATGACCCATGACACAGAAGCGCATGGTGCACAGACCGCCTGCTCGCGATTCCCGCGTGCTGCTGAGCGCCGTCGCGGCGCTGAGCATCGGAGCACTCGTGCTCACCGGATGCGCCGGGGCAGACGACCCCGACGCCCTGGACGCGCAGGGGACCGGTGCCCCCGAGTCGGGGACAGAGAATGATGGGGCCCCGACCGAGGACTCAGCGGAGACCGGCGAGGCTGCCACAGTGACCGGCGAGGCTGCCACAGTGGAGGGGCCGGACTGGCCGCGCACCGTCACCCTGGGTGAGCAGGAGGTGGTGATCGAGCAGGAGCCCCAGGCCGTCGTCGCGCTCTCCACCGAAACCGGGGATATCACCCTGGAGCTCGCCGGACCCGAGCGAGTGGCGGCAGTGACGACCGGTTCGGCCACCGAGGGCACGGGCAATGCGGTGGAGCTGGCCCAGGAGGTGGAGACCGTCTTCCCTCCGGGCACCGATCCCGATCCGGAACAAGTCCTGGCGCTTGAGCCGGATCTGGTGCTCATCACTGGGCGGCATGACGGGGAGGACAACGTCGCGGATATCTTGGCGGCCTCCGGCGTGCCGGCCCTGGTATTCGATACCGCGGACTTCGCCACCCCGGATGCGGTGGCCGACTCGGTACGACTCCTCGGTGTGGCCCTGGGCGAGGACACCTCCGCCGCCGAGCAGGCCGAGGCCATTGAAGAGGAGGTCCTTCAGGTTCAGGAAGCGGTGGTTGGGGCCGAGGGACAGTCGCAGCCGCGCACCGTAGGACTGATGGCCCGGGGCAACCAGGTGATGGTCACCGGCATGGGCTCCACGCTGACCAGCCTGGCTGAGCAGGCTGGCGGAGCCTCGGTGGCCGAGGAGATGGGCTGGCGCGGGGCTGTGCCGGTGGATGCCGAGCTACTGCTGGCGGCCAATCCGGACGTCATCCTCATCGAGGACTTCCAGGGCGCCGGCATAGCCCCGTTCGAGGATCTGCTGGCCTCATCGGTCCTCGCTGAGGTCCCGGCGATCGCCCAGGACGAGGTGCATCTGATCCCCGGTGCGGTAGCCTCCGGCACCGCGGGGCTGCGTATCGGTGAGGGTTTGCGGCAGATCGCCGAGATTCTGCACCCAGAGCAGTTCTGATGCCTCGAATGTGCGGCGCCCGCGTGCCGTCTCGGCCCTCACGGGCGCCGCACATTCGATGATCTACTGCGGTGAGGACTACCGGTCGGCGTCGGGACCCGAACCGGGGCCGCCGGGGCCGGGGTTCTCCGGATCATCCTTCCAGCTCTCCGACTGCTTGAGCTTTTGCCGCACCAGGATCAGCACCACCACGATGATCGCGAAGGCGCCTCCGGCAAAGGCGATGGGCGCCCAGGTCGGGATGGAGTCTTCGGCGATCGCGGGGTTCTCCTCCGAGGCAGCCTCGTCCTCGGAGAGCACCTCGGGAGCGGGGCTAGTCTCGTCAGCACCCGGGGAATCCGCTGCCGCTTCGTCCTGCTGGACGCCGTCAGCCTGGCCCGCCCCCTCCTCTTCTGCCTCGACGGGGGCGTCGACGGTGAATTCGAAGGACTGCTGTTCATCGTGACCGTCGGAGTAGACCACGCGGTAGAGCACCTCGTAATCGCCGTTGGGCAGTTCGTCACGCAGGTCAGTGCTCATCGTGGAGCCGCTGACCTCCGCGGGCTCATCGCTGGCCCAGTCTTCGCCGTCGTCGTCATGAACCTGAATGTCATTGGTGATGCCTTCGCCCACCGTGAGGCCTGAGCCGGAGAACTCGAGCACGATCTCTGCCGGCGCCTCCTCCAGTACCTCTCCGGCCTCAGGGGTGGAGGAGATCAGGGTGTCATGAGCCCAGGCCGGCGCGGCCCAGGCGGCGCACAGTCCCAGTGCTGCGATTCCAGCGGCTGCCGTGATGCGCAGTGCTTGGGGGTTCAGGCTCGCGGTACGTGCGGTATCAGTGGTCTTCATGGAGATTCCTTAAGGGTTGTCGACGTGCGTGTTCTTCAGGGCACGACGACGACCGGTGGACCGCGAAGCGTTCTTGCCCCCGCGCCCCACCATGAGCGCAGACGGACTGGCTGGGGCCAGCCGGCACCGGCGGCATGCGGCCGCACGTGCAGCGGATGCCCCAGGACGTCCAGCAGAAGGGCGATGGGACGCAGGGTAAGCAGGTCGGCGAGGGCCGCGAGCACCAGGTCTCCGCGGCGGATCAGCAGATACGCCGCGGCCGCGGCCGCGAGGTGGGCAGCGGCCATCACGGGTGAGACGCCGCCGTGGGCGCCATGGCTCGCGCCTGAGGATTCAGCAACCGCGGTGAGTGCGGCTACATCCACGAACGTGGCCCCGTGGGAGTGGGCACTGTCGCCAGCCCCTGGGGCATCCCCCCACGCAACGGCAGACGGGGCCGGAAGCACCACGAAGAGACCGTGGAGCACCGCCTGGGTGCCAATGACCGCACCGGCCAAGCGCCATCGGCTGAGCCGGATGGAGGACAGCGCTGTCGCCAGCGGGGCACCTACGGCCAGCGCGAGGACCAGGACTACGGCATGAGGAGGATGATGCCCAGCCGCGGTATGAGCCAGAACGGCTGAGACCAAGGAGACTGCCGTGATGAGCACGCCGCGCAGCATTCGGCCTGCACCGCTCATGCTGCACCTCCTCGCTCGCCGGACCGAAGCCTCTGACGCCTCGCAACCTCGCCCAAATTCTACGCCCCGTAGAAGAGGGGACGGCGTCAGAGGGCGGTGGGATCAGCCGCCGCAGCCTTCAGCAGGGTGCGAATGGCCTGCTGCCGGGCTTCGAAGCCGTTGATCTTTCCCCCGGACTCGGCCGGCAGATGATGGACCATGTAGAGCATGGCCCACACGGAACTGGCCAGCCACTCCACGCTGAGCTGAGGGTCGATCGTGCCATCCCTGTGGCCGCGGTCGATCATCGCACCGATGCGTTCTTCGGTCTCGTCCGGCTCCTCGGGGTTGAGCTGGGCAGCGTCTGCCGTGGAGGCCCACCACCAGATGAGAATGGACAGACTGTCCAGCAGCTCGGTACACAGCCGCCGGTAGGCCTCGAACCCCGTGCCTTCCTCCAGACGAGCCCTGTTGGCGACGTCCCGCCAGGCTTGGCCCGCCAACTCGGTCGCTGCGGCCCTGAGCGCACTGCGGTCGGAGAAGTACCGATGGAGGGTACTGCGGGAGACCCCAGCCTTCTCTGCCACCTCGGCGAGGGGCGCCCCGGGGTTGGAGGCGAGAACCTCGATACCGGCCTCGAGGATGGCGCGACGGGTACGTTCGGCAGCAGACGAGGATTCAGGCATGCCCCAATGCTATAAGACCGTGCCCCGTAGTGCATCAGATATTGACAATAATGAGACACTTATGTCTCACTAGAGAGCATGACTGACGCAACCACTCGCCCCGACACCGACCCGGAGGCCACGCCCACCTCCGCGCGGTTCAGAATCCTCTGGTCCTTCGCTCGGCCCTATCTCCCCGCCCTCGGCGCGGCCCTGCTTCTCGGGTTGCTGACCTCTGCCATGACACTGGCCAGCCCTCTGGTCACCGAATGGGTGCTGGAGACCCTGGCCGTGGGGGGTTCGCTGCGGGATCCCCTGCTGATCCTGCTTGCCCTGCTGGTGGTGGGCGCCGTCGTCGGGTGGTTCCAGTGGGTTCTGCTGGGCCGGCTGGCTGAGGACATCGTCTACGACGCCCGACGCCGGATGGTGCTGCGCTATCTGGGCAGCCGGGTCTTTGATCTGCTTCGCCACAGCCCGGGAGAACTGGTCACCCGAACCACGAGCGACACGGTGCTGCTGAACCAGGCGGCATCCTCCTCGATCATCGGCCTGATCAACGGTGCCGTCACCCTCCTCGGCTCGCTGCTGCTGATGGCGTGGCTGGACCTTCCGCTGCTGCTGGCTACCTTGGGTGCCGTCGTCCTGGTGTTCCTGTGCTTCGCGGTTCTCATGCCGCGCATCGCCACCGCTGAGGAGAAGGCCCAAGCCGCACTCGGGGGCCTGGGCACTGAGGTTGAGGGGACAGTGCGCGCGGTGAAGACCGTAAAGTCCTCTTCCGCGGAGCACAGCCGCTACGACGCCGTGATGTCTCATGCGGCGGAGTCCCGTCGGCAGAGCATGCGCTCCGTGCGGACCCAGGCAGCCGCCTGGACCATCAGCGGCGGGGCCATGGACCTGGCCATCATCGTGGTGCTCGGCTTCGGTGCCTACCGGGTCAGCACCGGCGAGCTGGGAGTTCCCACCCTGGTGGCCTTCCTGCTCTACGTCTGGGGCCTGATGGGACCGATGATGGAGCTCACTCAGAACCTGACCACCCTGCAGTCAGGCCTGGCCGCGGCCGGGCGTATCGCGCAGATCGAGCGGCTGCCCGCGGAAGACCCGGACCTCGAGGTTCGTGTCACCGGAGGCACTGCAGGGGATCTCCGGCGTGCCGAGCAGAAGCTCTCCTCCGGCCTCTCCGCGTCCGGGGACACCCCAGACGGACGCGACGCCTCCGCCCTTAGCCCGATCGTGGAGCTGCGCGGGGTCACTGCCCGCTATGAGCCCGGCGCCGAGCCCGCCGTGGTCGGACTGGATCTTGTGGTCCCCCGCGCCGGCCACGTGGCGCTGGTCGGCTCTTCCGGAGCGGGCAAAACCACGGTACTGAACCTTCTGCTGCGGTTCCTGGAGCCCGAGCAGGGGACCCTCCGCTTGGCAGGGGTCCCCTATGACCAGCTCAACCATGCGCAGGTGCGAGCCTCCTTCGCCTATGTGGAGCAGGAGACCCCCGTGGTGCCGGGCACCATCCGGGAAAACCTGCTGTTCACCAACCCGTCGGCCACCGATGAGGAGATCAGCACCGTGCTGGAGCGCCTGCACCTGAGCGAGAAGATCGCGGCTCTGCCTCAGGGGCTAGATACCCGCCTGACCGAGACGAATGTCTCCGGCGGGCAGCGGCAGCGCATCGCGCTGGCGCGGGCCCTGCTGGCTCGCCCCCAGGTGCTGCTGCTGGATGAGGCGACCGCTCAGGTCGACGGCCTCACCGAGGCAGCGATCCAGGAGACCATCAGCGACCTGGCCCAGCACTCGGCGGTGGTGACCATCGCCCACCGGCTCTCCACCGTCCTTGACGCGGACCAGATCCTCGTCATGGACGGCGGGCGGGTGGTCGGACGCGGCACCCACGAAGAGCTGATGCAGTCCACTGAGCTGTACCAGGACCTCGTCGCCGCACTCCGGATCGGCGCCGGAGGACGCGACGCATAGCTCAGCAGCGGGAGTGACCCGGCTGGTGCTCACCCACGGTGACCGGCAGCGCACCTGGCGCCTCAGCTCCTTGCAGCACCTCGACCAGCGCCTGGAAGGACTCCGGGGTCCGTCCGTAGAGCGCCAGCTTGGTCTGCCCAGCGGAGTCAGCCAGTGCTTCGGGCCTGTCCAGGGCCACCACAATGTCTCCGCTGGCGGGTGTGCTGCCGCCCAGCAGGGTCACGGTGGGCCCCCATCCGACCTGAAGACCGGCCTCTTCGGCGGCAGCCGCCAGCCGAGCACGGTCCTGCTCCGTACCCCCGGCGATCTGCATCGCCTCGTCCACCAGAGGCGCCTCGCACTCGCCCTCCACTAGCGTCAGCCCCGCCTGGGAGAGGGCGAGGGCAGTTGCCGCCGGGTCGGCATCCTCGGCCGGAAGCTCCTCTGCCAGCATCTCGGGGACCTCGACCCCCGGTCCGGCATCCAGCCGCCCTGAGGCAAGGTCCTGCTGCCAAAGAACCAGGGCTACGACCCGCTCGGCGGCCTCGTTCAGCCGATCCTCGCTGAGCTCCCCGGACTCGACCGCCTGCACCAGTGCCGCATACGCCCCGGGCACCGAGGGGGGCATCAGGAGCAGGTCCGCCCCGGCGGCCAGGGCCCGCACGGAGGCCTGATCACCGCCGCCGACGGTGGCGGCCATATTCATCGCGTCGGTGACGATGACCCCGTCATGGCCCATCGAGCGGATCTCCTCATAAGCAGCCGCTGATAACGACGACGCCACCCCCTCCTCAAGGGCCGGAACCTCCAGATGCCCCATCATGACCATGGGCACGCCGGCCTCCACGGCCGCGGCGAAGGGAGCCCAGTCACGTTCGCGCAACTGCTCGAGTGAGGCCTCCTGAACAGGCAGCGTGTAGTGCGAGTCCTCCGTGACGGACCCGTGGCCCGGGAAGTGCTTCACCGAGCCGGAGAGTCCACCCTCTGCCAGTCCCCGGATGCCGGCCAGCGCGAGCTGAGCCACAGCCTCGGGCTGGCTGCCGAAGGAGCGGGAGCCGATGGTGGGATCTGCAGCGCCCACGGTGACGTCGGCGTTGGGGGCGAAGCTCGTGGTGAAGCCGAGCTCCAGCAGGTCCTGGGCCATGAGCTGATGTCCCTGCCGGGTGAGCGTGGCGTCGTCGGCCGCCCCGTAGGCCATGGGCGCCGGCCACTCGGTCACCGGTGATCCCACGCGCGTCACCAGCCCGCCTTCCTGGTCCACCGAGAGGATCGGGGGGACTAGGCGGTCTTCTCCCCCGGCTGCGGCAATGGTCTGAAGGTCAGCCGCGAGCGCCTCGGTGTCGACCGAACTGGTGCCTCCGGGGATGTTGTGGCCCATCAGGATCATCCCGCCCAGGTGCAGCTGTTCCACGAGTGCCGCCGCCGAGGCAGCGTCGGTGCCGGAGTACTCGCCGATGAGCACCTGGCCCGCCTTCTGTTCCACGCTCATCTGCCCCACGAGCTCAGCGGCCTGGGCGCGGTGCTCGTCCGAAGGACCGGCGAGCGCCTGCTCGTAGGCCCGCCGGGCCTCCTCACGCTCCCGCTCGGCCTCCGCCTCCTGTGACTGCTGGTCCTCTGACTCACGGTCCGAGTGTGCGGAAGGTGAGGTGACGCCGTCGTCGCCGGCGCATGCGCTCAGCGCCACGCCCAGAAGCAGGAACGAGGCAACCAGGCCTCGGGGCCGTGTCGCAGTCTTGCCGCATGCGGCGCGGCGAACACCGGAGGGGGTGGGGGAAGATGTCATGCGCTCCAGGGTAGGACACCTGACTGGAGCGCCCGAGTACACCCGGTGACACCAGTGCGCACTGACCCGCAGTAAGCGTCAAGACTCCGGCCAGGAAGCATCCAGCTCAGTGGATAGGCTGGGCAGCGTTGCATCTACGTTTTAAAGGAGAGCCTCCCGTGGAACTGCCCTTTGCGAAGTCCGATCGCTCCACCCTCGGCCTGGAATGGGAGCTTGCCCTGGTCGACCGCCAGACCGGCGACCTGCGCAGCGTCGCCGAGCGGATCCTGGAGGCTGTCCGGCGGGAGATCCCCGAGCTCTCCGGCGATGATGAGCATCCCTACGTTAAGCAGGAGCTGCTGCTGAACACGATCGAGCTGGTCACCGATGTGGCTCAGACCGTGGACCAGGGCGTGCAGCAGCTGCGCGAATCCGCCCAGACCGTGATGAAGCACGCCGAGCCCCTGGACGTGGATCTCTACTGCCAGGGCAGTCACCCCTTTGCCCCGCCGACCAAGCAGCCCGTCACGGACAAGGAGCGCTACAACGAGCTGATCGAGCGCACCCAGTGGTGGGGGCGTCAGATGGTCATCTACGGCGTGCACGTGCATGTGGGGCTCGACGACGTGAAGTACGCGATGCCCGCAGTCAACGCCTTGTGCAACTACAACGCCCACTTCCAGGCGCTGACCGCCTCCTCTCCCTTCTGGTCCGGGGAGGACACCGGCTACGCCTCAAACCGCGCCCTGATGTTCCAGCAGCTTCCCACCGCCGGCATCAGCTTCCAGTTCGACGAATGGTCCGGCTATGAGAAGGCCGTGTCCGACCTGGAGCACACCGGCGTCATCCGGGACGTCACGGAAGTGCGGTGGGATGTGCGCGCCGTGCCGCGTCTGGGGACCGTGGAGCTGCGCGTCTGCGACGGGCTGGCCACTCTGGAGGAGATCGGCGCGATCGCCGCCCTGACCCAGTGCATTGTCCACGACACCGTCCAGCACCTGGACAACGGCGGCTCGGTGACCTCCATGCCGCCCTGGTACGTCAAAGAGAACAAGTGGCGGGCGGCCCGCTACGGCATGGACGCGATCATCATCCTCAACGAAAACGGCGACGAGGAACTGGTCAGTGACCACCTTGCCAAGGAGCTGGACCGTCTGGAGCCAGTGGCCAAGGAGCTCGGCTGCACCGCGGAGCTGCGTTACGTGGAGACCATGATGAAGCAGGCCGGCTACCAGCGTCAGCGCAAGGTTGCCGAGACCCACGACGGCGACCTTCGCCAGGTGGTGCTGGATTCCGCCGCCCGCACCCGCACCAGCATCAACGGCTGAGCCGTCCCGCACGATTCGCACCCCACTTCCGCACGCCAGGGCCTGCGCAAGTGGGGTGCGATTGCGCTAAGTGGGGTGCGATCCGCAAGAGTGAACGCGCCGGCCTGACGCCGCGTGTTATCCACAGGACACGCACAGCTGTAGATTCCCCACCACGACGCCGGCAGGCTGGGGTCATGAGCCCGGCACCGCCTGCCTCCGCCGCTGCAGCCCGCAGCCTGAACCTTCTACGCCCCGGCCAGCAGCCGCATCGTAGGAACCTGGAGAAGCGAACCCGCAGCGGCGAGCTACTGCGGCTCAGACGCGGAATCTACATCGACGCCGCAGCATTTCTCAGCGCTTCCCCTGATCAACGCCACAGAGCCGAGTCCGCCGCAGTCGCCCTGACCAAGGAACACGCGGTCTTCTGCCGAGAGACCGCGCTGGCACTGCACGGGGTGCCGCTGCTTGCAGCACCCGGTGCGGTCCACGTGCGGACATTTCGAGCCTCTCGTGCTGGCCGACAATGTCATTCCCAGGCTGACCTGCCGGAAAGCAGCGACGCCGCCCGTGACCTCCTGCAGCGCACTGGGCTCACGCCCGGCCAGGCCCGCCATCGGCTCTCGGGGCTGGAGGTCAGGCGGATCCTTCCCCCGATGCCCGCCGGATACACCCGGGCCCAGGCAGCGGCGGCATACCGTGAGGGGGCACTAATCCTTCCTCGCACGGCCCTGCCAGCCGCCGCTTTCACCGGGTTCACCGCCGAGCCGCACCTGGCTGAGGTGGAAGACCTGCCGTTCACCCTCTCCGACACGGTGCCGCGCATGGGGATGCCGGCCGCCGTCGTCGTCCTGGACGCCGTCCTGCGAGGTTTCGGCCCCGAGAAGAGGCGGTACACACGCGAGAGCCTTCTGGCGTGGAGCACCATTCTCCCCAGCACCAGCCTGCAGAAGCGCTGGCAGGAGCTGCTGGCGTTTGCCGATGAGAACTCTGAGTCCCCCGGGGAGTCCTGGTCCCGGGTGCTGCTTCATCAGTGCGGTTTTCCCGCCCCGGTGCTTCAGCAGAGGTTTACGCTGAGCACGGGCCGCAGGGTGCGGACGGACTTCTTCTGGCCTGAAAGGGGACTAGTCGGCGAATTCGACGGACGCATGAAGTACACGCGGGCCAGACAGCTCTCTGGAGACGACGCGGGCGAGGTGGTCTTTCAGGAGAAACGTCGCGAAGAGACGCTGGCGGAGCTGGGGCTCCGCACCGTGAGGTGGGTCTGGGACGACCTGCGAGATCCCGCGCGGATGGTCGAGCGATTGAGCCGTGCCGGACTGCCACGCCGGCGTTAAAGCCTCGGGGCGGGGCTTTTCCCGGTGCTCACGACCCTGCGATCACACCCCGGTTGGCGCATTCGCCCCCGCCTTAGGCAGCGCAATCAGTGCCGTAGTGGGGTGCGAACGCGGTGGGTGGTCTAGACGCTGATGCGCTCGACCGGCTGCGAGGAGTCGGCCGGGACCGCCAACGACGACGGGGCCGCCCCCGCCGCCACAAGCTGAGCCCCCAGGGCGGCGACCATGGCGCCGTTGTCGGTGCACAGCGGGATCGGCGGCACGATCAGCTCGATCCCTGCGGCCTCGCAACGCTCAGCGAGAACCTGTCGCAACCGCCGGTTGGCCGCCACTCCCCCGCCCAGCAGCAGGGTGGTGATGCCATGCTCGCGGCATGCGCGCACAGCCTTAGAAGTCAGGACGTCCACCACGGCCTCCTGGAAACTGGCCGCGATATCGGCCACCGGCACGGGCAGACCCTGGTCCTGGAACTGCTCCACGGCGCGTGCCACTGCGGTCTTCAGACCCGAGAAAGACCAGTTGTGCCGGTGTTTGCCAGGGTTCTCGGCGCTGCCTTCGAACTTAGGCATCGTCAGACCGCGCGGGAACCGGAAGGCTGAGCCGTCGCCCTGGGCGGCTGCAGCGTCGATGGCTGGACCGCCGGGGTAGCCCAGCCCCAGCAGGCGGGCCGTCTTGTCGTAGGCTTCACCGGCGGCGTCGTCGATGGTGGATCCCAGCAGCTGCACGTCGTCAGTCAGGGAGCCCACGCGCAGGATCTCGGTGTGCCCGCCGGAGACCAGAAGCGCCCCCGTATCAGGCGGCAGCGCAGCCACCGCGGCATCGCGGTCCCCGTCGGAGAGCAGACCCACGGCCACGTGGGCCACCAGGTGGTTGATCCCGTAGAGCGGCTTGTTCGCAGCCATCGCGAGCCCCTTGGCTGCGGAGAGCCCTACCATAAGTGCACCGGCAAGTCCGGGGCCTGCAGTTACTGCGATCGCGTCGACGTCGCTCAGCTGCACCCCGGCAGTGTCCAGCGCCCGCCGCAGCGTCGGGGTGAAGGCCTCTAGGTGCGCACGTGCGGCAATCTCGGGGATGACACCGCCGAAGCGGACGTGCTCCTCCATGGATGAGGCCACCTCATTGGCCAGGAGTCGAGTGCCGCGCACAATGCCGACACCAGTCTCGTCGCAGGAGGTTTCGATGCCCAGCACCAGGGGTTGGGCGGTGGCTGCGGTGGCACTCACCGGACGTCTCCTGTCAGGTTCGCAGCAGTGGAGGGTTTCGGATCAGCCAGGTGCTTGCGCATGATGAGCGCATCGCCTCCGTCGGGGTAGTAGTGCGGGCGGCGGTGGATCTGTTCGAAGCCCACGCGCAGATACAGGCGCTGGGCGCCCGGATTGTCCTCGCGGACCTCCAGCAGAAGGTCCTCAGCCCCGCGGCGCCGCGCCTCGGTTTCGATCTCTTCCAGCAGTGCGCTGCCGAGTCCCTGCCCCTGAGCCTCGGGGGCAACGGCGATGGTCTGCACATCAGCTAGTGGCAACACACACATCATCCCGGCGTACCCGATGATCCCGGCCGTGCCGCCGGCCTGTTCGGCGGTTTCAGCAACCCAGTAGCGGCGCGTGGCCTGGTCAGCGGGAACAGTGGGCTCTGCGTGGGCGAGTTCGTCGTAGAAGAAGCTCTCGGGCCAGGCATCGTGCGGGAATAGGCGCCGCTCCAGGTCGAGGACTGCGGCGACGTCGTCGGCCCGCATGGCACGCAACGTCCACCGCGCGGAGTGGCCGGCGCTCATGGGGTGCTCCGCGTTTGCTGCGGGGCACGCGTCTGCTGGGGCGCACCCATCTGTTGAGGGATCTGGGCGTCGGATTCTCTGAGGTAGAGCGGGCGCGGTTCGCACAGCACCCCCAGGAGGTCACCGGCGAGCGCACCGTCTGCCAGCAGCCCCAGCTCAGCCGCCTGCGGGATCCAGCCGGAGGCCTCCCGCGGGGCCTGATCGGGAAGACGCAGGTGCTCCGGGTACAGACTCACCCCTGCACCGACGGCAGGCAGCTCGGGCAACTCCGAGGCGCTGCCCACGAAGGGCCCCTCGATCAGGCGGGATCCGTCGTCGTCGGACTCGTACCGGGCCCAGTAGACCTCGCGGCGGCGAGCATCGGTGGTGACGAGGAACTCACCGGAGACGCTGTTGGTCTGGACAGCATGCAGCGCCACCGCGTCCAGGCTGCACACTCCGTGCAGCGGCACGCCCCAGCCTTCGGCGAGGCTCTGCGCCAGCGCCAGTCCCACGCGCAGGCCGGTGAAGGGCCCGGGACCCACTCCGACGACGACGCCGTCAACCGGCATCTCTCCGGCGGTCACCTGTGCGCCCGCCTCCTGAAGCAGGCTCTGTACGGCAGGGGCCAGGACTTCGGCGTGGGTGTTGGTCTGCTCGGTCCGCCAGGAGGCGAGGACCTCTCCGCTGCGGATCAGGGCGGCGGAGGCTCCGGCGGAGGTGTCGAGGGCAAGAAGCACCCCACCATGGTACTCAAGGCGTCTGTGCGCAGGCCGCCTGGCTGGTCCCGACTCCCTCTACGGTGCCGGCTTGCTACAGCGGCGGCTGCTCCCAGCGCGGTCCGTAGCCGCGCAGCACCGCCGTCCGCGGAGTTCCCGCCAGATCTTCCTCCGTTTCGGAGAAGTCTGTGACGATCTGCGGCGCAGCGGCGTGGGCGGCCAGAGACTCCCCGGCCGCTACAGCCGGGGTGATGGCCTCGGGCTCGGTGGCCAGAAGCTCGAGGTCAATCCAGGAGCCGGACTCTCCCAGCAGGGCGCGCTCGACCAGTCCGCGACCCCATTCGATCACGGTGACCGAGTCAGGCAGTGTGGCCAGTAGGTCCAGGGACTCCAGGCCCGCGGCGTCGGTCCGGTACGCATCCACGTGGACCAGGTCGGGCCCCTGAGTGGCGCTTCGGTGGATGCGCGAAAGCACGAAGGTGGGGGAGCTGATCTGACCGCTGACCCCCAGTGCCTCTCCCAGCGACTGGGTGAAGGTGGTCTTGCCGGCGCCCAAACCTCCTGTCAGCACCAGCAGGTCCCCGCCGCGCAAATGAGCGGCGAGGCCCCGGGCGAACTCCGCGGTCTCCTGAAGGTCGGTGAGGGGGATGCGGCGCTCCCAGCGCTCCCCCGGCAGGGGTTCGGCGGGCTGGTCGGCGGGTGAGGGTGTCATCCGGTCTCCTACTCAGCCTCAGTCGCATCACCGGAGTCGGTGACGATCCGCGGGACGCGCGCACCGATGCGGGTGATGATCTCGTAGTTGATGGTGTGGGCAGCCTCGCCCCAGTCCGCTGCGGAGATGCCGGACTCGCCGCCGAAGAGCACCACTTGGTCACCCACACTCACGGGAGCGTCCTCGCTGCCGAGATCTACGACGAACTGATCCATGGCCACGCGCCCTGCGGAGCGGTAGACGTGACCATTGATGCTGACGGGCGCGTGCACCGCGATGCGCGGAATGCCGTCGGCGTAGCCCAGGGGTATCAGCGCCAGCGCGGTGGGAGCATCCACCCGATGGGTCAACCCGTAGCTGATGCCCTGGCCGGCGGGCACCCGTTTGACGTTGGCGACCGTGGTGCGCAGCTCCATGGCCGGCTTCAACCCCAGATCAGCGGCACTGCGGTCGGCGAACGGGCTCTCCCCGTAGACCCCCACCCCCACACGGACCATGTCGAAGTGGGCGTCCGGGCGGGAGAGCGCTGCCGGGGTGTTGGCCACGTGCCGCAGGTCGGGGACAATCCCGTTCTCCTCAGCCACAGCCAATGCTTGCCGGTAGGCCTCCAGCTGCTCGTCGGTCTCGCGACGGTCCGGCTCATCGGCCACGGCGAGATGGGTGAAGATCCCGTCGACGCTGATGAGCCCCTCCTCCTGGTAGCGATAGGCCCGCTGCGTCAGCTCTGGCCAGGCGGCTGCGGTGGCACCGTTGCGCCCGAGTCCGGTGTCGATCTTCAGGTGCACGCGCGCAGGAGTCTGCAGACGGCTGGCAGCGGCGGCCACCTCATCGAGCTCCCAGCCAGAGATCCCCAGGTCAATGTGGTCCTCAATGGCCTCCGCGAAGTTTGTGCCGCGGGTGTGCAGCCAGGCCAGAATGGGCGCTTCGATGCCGGCGCGGCGCAGGCTCAGGGCTTCAGTGACATGAGCGGTGCCCAGCCAGTCGGCACCGCCCTCCAGCGCAGCCTGGGCGGTGGTCAGCGCCCCGTGGCCGTACCCGTCGGCTTTCACAGCGACCATGACTTTTGCAGGGCGCACGTAATCAGCGATGGTGCGCACGTTGTGCCTGATCGCAGCGGTGTCGACGATTGCCGCCCGCTCGAATCCGGGGTGGACGGCGCTCGGCTGCGCACCGGTGAAACTCATAGGCTCCACTCTACGTGTTCAGTGCTGGTTCAGTATCCGGGGCCCCGGGGACCGGAGGAGGGATGAGGGGGAGAACCCGGCGGAAGCCGGCGTCCCGGGTAAGGGCCTCCCACCGCCCAGGTGAGCAGGTGAATGAGCCCGGCCACCAGCAGAGCTGCGGGCACCAGCACCAGAGAGATGAGCCCTCCGGACAACACCACCTCACCTACTGATGGCGCGCCGTGGGGTCCGCCCATGGCCTCCCGGAAGTTGTCCACCAGACGGTAACCCATGATTATCGAAACAACGATCCCGGCCAGGGCGAAGAGCAGGTAGACCTCACCCCAGGCGCCGCGCCTGTTGGCTGCCAGGGACCCCAGAAAGTCCCTGCGAGGCGGATGCTGTGGGGCCGGTGGTCTCTGCTGCTCTGCACTCATACGGTCAGAGCCTCCAGCAGCTGGGCGGCACCGAAGGCGCCGGTTCCGTGTGGGTCCAGTAGGCGGGCCGCCTGGACATGCCGTGCTGCCGCGGCAGCGGCCAGCTGGTCGATCGGCGCTTTCTGGGTGGCCGTCACAGCGCCCAGGATCCCGGCGAGCACATCCCCTGATCCCGCCGTGGCCAGCCCCGGGGTCGACCCCCGGTGGAGGATCGGGGTCCCGCCGGGAGAGGCGATGATCGTCGTCGGACCTTTGAGCAGCAGGGTGGCCTGGAGGCGTTCGGCGGCGCTACGCACCGCCTGCAGCGGGTCAGTGCTCAGGAGCTCCAGCAGATCGGGGTGTCCGCAGCTGCGCAGCAGCCGGCGCATCTCCCCCAGATGTGGGGTCAGCAGGATATTCTGGCTTAGCTTCAGCTGCGGCACCAGGGCCAGGGCGGAGGCGTCGACCACACAGGGTGTCTCCTCCTGAACTGCCCACCGGATGGCCTGCTGCGCCGCCAGCAGCTGGGCCGGGTCCTCCCCCAACCCGGGACCCACAACGACGGCGGAAGCCCGGCTCGGCTCGGCAGCAGCGACCGCCTCGGGAAAGCTGCTGATCACCCGGTCCGCAGCCTGCTGCGCGGTCTGGAAGGTCACCATCCCCACCCCTGTGCGGACCGTGGCACCGACACTCAGGACTGCGGCCCCGGGGTACTGGGCGGAGCCAGCCACCACATGCACGGTGCCACGCGAGTATTTGTGCGCGCCCGGAGCTGGGCCCCGCAGCAGCGGTCCCGGCCCCACGGGAGGTCTCATGTGCAGGGTGGCAGCCTGGGATACGGGCGCACCTGAAACCTCCCGCAGATCGGCAGAATCCATAGGCGTGCGGGAGGTGTCGTGTGCAGCTTCCCTGTCACCCTCCACCTCACCCATCGTTTCTCTCGCAGCACCGGCAGCCACGCAGTGCGCATCAGGCGGAGGCAGCTGGGGACCTAGGCCGATATCCACCAGGTGCAGCTGACCGCTGCGTAATCCGCCCTCACCAACCAGCAGGCCCGTCTTGAGCCCGCCGAAGGTCACCGTGTGGTCCGCCTGGATCGCGGTGCCGCGCACCTGACCGGTATCCGCATCCACCCCTGAGGGCAGATCGCAGGCGACCACAAGAGCGCGGTCAGGCAACTCAGGGGCCTGAAACTCGCCGCGGAAGCCCGTGCCAAGAATTGCGTCGATGACGACGTCGGCGTCTGCCTCAAGCTCCTGCACGACCCGGCCCCCGGCGGCACGGAAGGCGGCCAGACCCTCCGGATGCGCCCTCTGACGGACCAGCACGGCCCGGGCGTCAACTCCCCGGCGACGCAGCAGGGCCAGGGCCCATAGCCCGTCCCCGCCGTTGTTGCCCGAGCCGATGAGACCCACCACCCGCCGGCCATAGGCCTGACCGCCTAGCAGAGACAGCACATGCTGGGCCAGCCCCCAGGCGGCCCTACGCATGAGGGGCTCCCCAGCCCGAAGCAGCGGAGCCTCCGCTGAGTGGATCTGGGCCCCTGTCCACACCGGTTCATAGCGCATCCAGCTCACCTCCGCCGATTCTGCACCCAGGAGACCGTGACGTGGAGCATCAGTGCTGGGAACAGGAAGCCCATCAGCCCCATCATCAGCATGGGGAGCACATGCAGCCAGTAGCCGGAACCGGTCCCCTCCGCCCGGAGCAGAGCGTTGCCCACCGCCGCGGCGCCTGCTGCCAGGTAGAGCAGCACCCACCACGGGGACCACAGGGCGCTGGGGCCTCCGCTGCGGGCGCGTAACACGGAGCGGAGAGGCGGTCTGCCCTCCGAGTCCAGTCGGTCTCTCATCCCTCGGCCACCACCATGGCAGTGGCCACGTCTCCGTCATGGGAGAGGGAGAGGTGCCAGCGCCTCACGCCTTTGGCCTCGGCAACAGCTGCCACGGTGCCCGTGACCTTGACATGCGGTGCCCCGGCGGCGTCCATAACGACCTGGCAGTCCTGCCAGTTCATGCCCGCGGGAGCTCCGAGAGCCTTAGCCACGGCTTCCTTAGCAGCGAACCGTGCCGCCAGGGACCGGGTATTCAGCGGTCGTTCTGCTGGGGTGAAGAGGCGCTCGCGCAGGGCAGGCGCCTTACGCAGCTGGTGTTCGAACCGGGTCACCAGGACCACATCCACACCGATGCCCACAATCATGCGCTGGCCTCCTCCACGTGAGGGGTGAGGCCCCTGGCCGTTGTCGACCAAGGGCCTCACGCCATTGTCCTGCAGTTTCTTCGACGAGCTACTCGACGGTGACGGACTTCGCCAAGTTGCGCGGCTGGTCCACGTCATAACCCTTTTCCGCAGCCAGGGCGCAGGCAAATATCTGCAGCGGCACCGTGGTCAGCAGCGGCATCAGCAGCGGGGAGGTCTCCGGCACAAAGAACACCGTCTCGGAGAACTCACGTACCGCATCATCCCCAGCCTCGGCCACCGTGATGGTCTTAGCACCCCGGGCCCGGACCTCCTGAATATTGGAGACCACCTTCGAATGCAGCGAATCCCTGCCCCGCGGAGAGGGAACCACCACAAACACCGGCTGATCCTGCTCAATCAGAGCAATCGGACCATGCTTAAGCTCACCCGCAGCAAAACCCTCCGCGTGGATATAAGCCAGCTCCTTGAGCTTCAGCGCTCCTTCCAGCGCCACCGGGAACCCGACATGGCGCCCCAGGAACAACACACTGGGAGTATCCTTCATCGCCCGCGCCAGGGCCTTAATGTCCTCACTGGAATCCAGAATCTTCTGAATCTTCGCCGGGATCTTATGCAGATCCGCCAGAATGTCCTTGATCTCCTCACGGAAGAGCTGACCCCGCAGCTGCGCCAGATACAGACCCAACAGATACGAGGCAGCGATCATCGCCAAGAACGCCTTGGTGGAGGCCACCGCGATCTCCGGACCTGCATGCAGATACAGCACCGCATCCGACTCACGCGGAATAGTCGACCCATTGGTGTTACAGATCGACAGGGTCCTGGCACCCTGTTCCTTGGCGTAGCGCACCGCCATCAAGGTATCCATCGTCTCACCGGACTGGGAGATCGAGACCACCAGGGTGTTCTCATCAATGATCGGATCCCGGTACCGGAACTCATGAGCCAGCTCCACCTCCACAGGGATCCGGCACCAATGCTCAATCGCGTACTTCGCCACATGCCCGGCATAAGCAGCCGTACCACAGGCCAGCACAATGATCTTCGAGGTGTTCTTCAGCTCCTCAGGATCAATCCGCAGCTCATCCAAAGTCAGCTGACCAGACGCATCAGTGCGACCCAGCAGGGTGTCCTCCACCGCCTTGGGCTGCTCATTGATCTCCTTCTCCATGAAAGAGTCATAGCCGCCCTTCTCCGCAGCAGAAGCATCCCAGTCAATATGGAACCGCTTACCCTCAGCCGGTGTCCCATCAAAGTTGATGATCGCCACATCATCAGTGGTGATCGTCACGATCTGATCCTGCTCCAGCTCCACCGCCTCACGCGTGAAATCGATGAACCCGGACACATCAGAGCCCAGGAAATTCTCGCCCTCACCCAGACCTACTACCAGCGGGGAGTTCCGGCGCGAGGCCACCACACGATCAGGCTGATCCACATGCACCGCCAGCAACGTGAACGCGCCCTCCAACTCATTGGACGCCAGACGCATCGCCTCAGTCAGATCACCCGCGTTGCGGTAATAGCGACCAATCAGCTTCGCCGCGACCTCAGTATCAGTCTCAGACTCAAACACCTCACCAGCAGCAAGCAGCTTCTGCTTCAGCTCCGCGAAGTTCTCAATGATCCCGTTATGAATCACCGCCAGACGCCCCTGATCCCCAAAATGCGGATGAGCGTTCTGATCAGTAGGCCCACCATGGGTCGCCCACCGAGTATGACCAATACCCAGAGAAGCCTCACGCAGCGGCGCAGCCTCAATCTCAGCCACCAGATTCGCCAGCTTGCCTGACTTCTTCCGGCCCTCGATCACACCATCAGCAACAGTGGCTACACCCGCAGAGTCATACCCGCGGTACTCCAAACGCCGCAGACCCTCCAGCAGCACATCCAACGCAGAATGCGTACTGGTCTTCTCCGGCAGGCCGATATACCCGACAATTCCACACATAGCGACAAGACTACCGTCCGGCCGAGTTCTGCGGCCACGATGTGCCCCAGGCCACGGGGCAGGACGACAGGGAACGACGTCGTCGTGGGCTGCCTGCGGCGACGTCGCTGATCATGTGTGCTCCGGCCGGCTCCGCATGACGATATCGTGAGGGTGTGTCACCGCACTTCTCTGATGATCCCCTGAACGGATCCGTGCCCACGACGGCCACGGGTCCTATTCCGCGCGCAGTGACCGGCACGGCGCCGTGGGCCGGCTCTCCCCCTTTCGAAGCCGAGTCCGCTCATTACTCCCCCTTCGTGGAGCTGGACCGTTCCGCCTGGGCGCGTTTGGCCGACACGATCGAGCAGCCGCTGAATCAGGAGGACGTGGATCGGCTGCGCGGCATCGGCGAACACCTCTCCCTGGAAGAAGTCGCGCAGGTCTACCTGCCCCTGTCACGGCTCCTGTCGATCTACGTGGAGTCCGCCGCGCACCTGCGCAGCGCCGCCAACGCGTTTCTCGGAGAAGACACCCGCCGCACGCCTTTTGTGATCGGTGTGGCCGGTTCGGTGGCGGTGGGCAAGTCCACCACTGCCCGTGTGCTGCAGGAGATGCTGCGTCGCTGGCCTTCCACCCCGAGGGTGGAGCTGGTCACCACTGACGGGTTCCTCTACCCCAACGTGGAGCTTGAGCGGCGGGGCCTCATGGAGCGAAAGGGCTTCCCCGAAGCCTACGACCGCCGCGCGCTGCTGCGTTTCGTCTCCGAGGTGAAGTCCGGGCGCCCCGAGGTTCGCGCCCCCAAGTACTCGCACCTGATCTATGACATCGTCCCCGGTGAGGAGGTCGTCGTGCGCCGCCCCGATGTGCTGATCCTGGAGGGCCTGAATGTGCTCCAGCCGGCCAGGGTGCGCGAGGACGGCACCACGGGCCTGGCGCTGAGCGACTTCTTCGACTTCTCCATCTACGTGGACGCCAAGCGCCAGCACATCCGGCAGTGGTACGTGGATCGGTTCATGCGGATGCGCAACGGCGCGTTCGCCGATCCGCACAGCTACTTCCATAAATACGCGACGCTGACCGATGAAGAGGCGGTCGAACGCGCCGGGGATATCTGGGACCGCATCAATGGACCCAACCTGCAGGAGAATATCCAGACGACCCGCTCCCGCGCCCGCCTGGTGATGTCCAAGGGTGAGGACCACAGCGTCTCCCGTGTCCTGCTGCGCAAGGTCTGACCATGAGCGTTCCTTCCTCTGCATCCCCGCGCGCCCCGCGCCCGACTCGCGCTGCGCGTCGCCGGCAGGTGCTGCGTCGTCGTCGGACCGTCGCTCTGCTGCTGATCATTCCGGTGTTCCTGCTTCTGGGCTGGGGAGTGGCCACCGGGGTCTCCGCCCTATGGGGCGCCCTCACCTCCGACGACGCGTCTTCTGAGGGTCCTGATCAGACCCGGGACGCCGCAGAGGCCTCCGGCACCGAAACCGAGAACGCGGGATCCCCCGGGGAGACGGCATCTGACGCAGAGCCCGAGCCCGCGGAGGATCCCGAGCCCGAGCGCGCCAGTGACCCCAGCTGGGATCCGGAGTCGATCCACGTGCTGGTCAACCGGCAGAACCCGTTCGAGCCCATGGACTGGGAACCTGAGGATCTGGTGGTTCCGGACGTGCCGCAGTACGGTCCGCAGGAGGCCATGTCACTGCGCGAAGAGGCTGCCGACGCGCTCGAGGAGCTCTTCGCCGCAGGTGTGGAGGAGGACATGGTGCTGGGATTCGTCAGCGGCTACCGGTCCTTCGACTACCAGGTGCAGATCTACTCCGCCCGTCACGCGGAGGTGGGCACCGAGGACACTGACCGCTATATGTCGCGCCCTGGATACTCCGAGCACCAAACCGGACTGGCCGCCGACGTCATCAGCATTGCCAATCCGGACTGCATGCTCGGCGAATGCTTCGCCGACACCCCGGAGGGACAGTGGGTTGCGGAGAACGCCCACACCCATGGCTTCATCGTCCGCTACCTGGAGGACATGGAGCACATCACCGGCTACCCGTACGAACCGTGGCATCTGCGCTATGTGGGGGTGGAGACCGCCACTGAGGTCTATGAGGCCGGACTGACCCTGGAGGAGTACTGGGATCAGCCGCCGGCCCCGGACTACGAGGATCCGGAGCCCCATCCCGATCATCTGCTCCACGGACCGGCTCCCCTGCCCGGCGCCTGAGCACGCACTGGTTAGGGTGAGAACATGTCTCGCGCCCAGGCCTCCCCGCTCCGCACCGCGCCGCCAGCGGCTCTGCTGACCTGCCTCGCAGTCTCTTCCTTGATGCTGGGCGCCTGCGGCGCTGGGAACGACGACGACGCCGGCACCCCGCCCGGGCAGCAGGAACCCTCTCCAGGGGGCCAGACGCAGAAGTCTGAGTCCGGTGAGGCGGCGGGAACGCCGTCGTCGTCATCTGAGCGCCCCGGGTCTCCCCAGCGGAGTGATGAGGCAGGTGCCGACGGCGAGGAGGGAGCCGATTCGGCGGAGGCAGATTCCTTCACGGATGAGCGCAGCTTCGATCCAGCCGTGAATCTGGACCCCGAGTCGATCTCTGTGCTGGTCAATCGAAGCCATCCGCTTCACGACTGGGAGCCGCAGGACCTGGTGGTCCCGGATGTTCCGGCCAATCGGGAGGGTATCGCTCTGCGCGAGGAGGCCGCTGACGCGCTGGAGGCACTGTTCGCCGAGGCGCAGGAGAGCTATCCGAACCTCGCGCTGGCCAGCGGTTACCGGTCCTATGACTATCAGGTGGAGGTGTACTCCGAGGCGCACCGGCGGCTAGGCACTCAAGGGGCCGACGTCTATCACTCCCGTCCGGGGTACTCCGAGCACCAGAGCGGCCTGGCCGCGGATCTGCTGTCCTGGGACCACATGGACTGCATTCTCTCCGAGTGCTTCAGCGACACCCCCGAGGGACGCTGGCTCGCGGAGAACGCGCACACCTACGGATTCATCATCCGTTACCCCCGCGGGCAGGAGGACATCACCGGGTTCCCCTACGAACCATGGCACCTGCGGTACCTGGGGGTGGAGAGTGCCACCGCGGTTCACGAGTCGGGCCTGACTCTGGAGGAGTTCTGGGACCAGCCCCCGGTGCAGGACTATCCGGAGGAAGAACCTCTGCCCGAACAGCTGAACTACACGCCCTAGAGCCGTAGACTGGCCGCATGCTTAAGGGATTCTTCCAGTTCATCAAACAGGGCAATGTCATCGATCTTGCGGTCGCAGTCGTGCTCGGTGCGGCCTTCACCGGCATCGTCAACGCGCTGGTGGACAGCATTCTCATGCCCCTCATTGCCCAGCTGGTGGGTGGGCAGGAACCCGACCTGAACTATCTGTGGGCCATCACCCTGCCGGGGATGGAGGGCCCGCCCATGCGGTTCGGCGTGCTGGCAACGGCCACCGTCAACTTCCTGCTGATCGCGGCAGCGATCTACTTCTTCGTCATCCTGCCCATGAACAAGATGATTGAGGCCCGGAACAAGAAGTTCGGCGAGCCCGAGGAGGAGCCGGAGGAGAACGTGCTGCTGCTCCGCGAGATCCGTGACCAGCTCAAGGCGCAGACTGAGGTCACCAACCCGGCCTACATCGCCAGCCTCGTAGAGGCTGAGCGCCGGGCCGAAGATGAGGCCAAAGCTGCTGAGGAGGCGGAGAAGAACGCCGGACTCTTCGGCAAGGCCCGCAATATCGTCTGGGGCAAGGACTGACGCTCCGCGCTGACCGACAAGGAAGCCCGCCCCTCCTGGCTAACAGGAGTGGGGCGGGCTTCCTTGTGAGTATCGATCTGGTTCCGGGAAGGCTCCCGGACGTCAGAGGGCGAGTTCTGCTTTGACCACCTCGGCCAGGGCCTGAGCCTCAGACTGGGCAAGCTCAGCGGTCTGCGCCTCGATCATCACCCGCACCACCGGCTCCGTGCCCGAAGGACGCAGCAGCACCCGACCAGAGGCCCCCAGACGGGACTCCACCGAAGCCACCGCCGCCTGGACCGCCTCATGGGTCTTCACCCTGGCCTTATCCACCCCACCGACATTGATCAGCACCTGCGGCAGCCTGGTCATGGCCTCAGCTGCCAGCTCCTTCAACGTCTTGCCGGTCGCTGCGACCCGGGCTGCCAGCTGCAGCCCGGTCAGCACACCATCACCAGTGGTCGCGAACTCACTGAAGATCAGGTGACCCGACTGCTCACCGCCCAGAGAATAGCCCCCGGTACGCATGCCCTCAAGCACATACCGGTCCCCCACCGCGGTCTCAATCAGGCTGATCCCAGCCTTCGCCATCCCCAGCTTCAACCCCAGATTGCTCATCACGGTGACCACCAGGGTGTCATCCTTCAGAGTCCCGGACTCCTTCAACGCGATCGCCAGCACCGCCATGATCTGATCACCATCGATCACCTCACCGGTATGATCCACCGCCAGACAGCGATCGGCGTCCCCGTCATGCGCGATCCCCAGATCCGCGGAATGCTCCAGGACTGCCGCCTGCAGATTCTCCAGGTGGGTGGAGCCATAGCCATCATTGATGTTGATCCCATCCGGCTCAGCACCGATCACCACCACTTGGGCACCGGCAGCAGCAAAAGCCTCCGGTGAACACCCTGAGGCGGCGCCGTGAGCGCAGTCCAGCACCACCTTCAGGCCCTCCAAGCTGGTAGCACCCAGGGACTTCAGCAGATGCACCACGTACCGGTCTTCGGCATCGGAGAACCGCTTGACCCGGCCCACCTCCGCGCCGGTGGGCCGCAGGGGGGCCTGAGCCATCTGAGCCTCGATCTCGTCCTCCACGGCGTCATCGAGCTTATGCCCGCCCCGCCCCAGGAACTTGATCCCGTTATCCGCAGCCGGGTTGTGGGAGGCTGAGATCATCACGCCGAAGTCTGCCCCGAAGTCCGCTACAAGGAATGCCGCGGCCGGAGTGGGAAGAACACCGGCGTCATAGACATCAACCCCCGACGAGGCCAAACCAGCCTCCACCGCGGAGGCCAGGAACTCGCCGGAGACCCGAGGATCACGAGCTACTACGGCCACAGGCCGCCTGTCCTCGGCGGTGCGACGGTGCCCCAGCACCACCGCTGCGGCCTGGGAGAGCTTCAGTGCCAGGTCGGCGGTCAGCAGCCCATTAGCCACACCGCGGACCCCATCAGTGCCGAATAATCTGGTCATATTGGATTTGAGTCTAACGGCCGAACAGCAAAAATCCCCGCCGGGACAAACCCGGCGGGGATTTTCGGTATGAAGCTGTAATCGTCCGCGAAGCGGAGAATCAGCGCTTGGAGTACTGCGGGGCCTTGCGGGCCTTCTTCAGACCTGCCTTCTTCCGCTCCACGGCGCGAGCGTCGCGGGTGAGGAAGCCGGCCTTCTTCAGGGCCGGGCGGTTGTGGTCACGGTCGATGCCGTTGAGCGCGCGGGAGATGCCCAGGCGCAGGGCACCGGACTGACCCGAGGGGCCACCGCCGTCGATACGGGCGATGACGTCGTAGGCGCCTTCCAGGCCCAGCAGGGTGAAGGGGTCGTTGACCTCCTGCTGGTGCAGCTTGTTGGGGAAGTAGTCCTCCAGGCTGCGGCCGTTGATGGTCCACTTGCCGGTGCCGGGCACCAGACGGACGCGGGCACGGGCGCGCTTGCGGCGACCGATTGCTGCGCCGGGAACGGTGAGGGGGGCACGCTCGGAGGCGGCGTCCTCGGTCTCGATGGCGGGGGCGGATTCCGAGGTGTAGCTGGTCAGCTCCTCGGTCTCGGTGAGCTCTTCAGTGTTCTGAGCCACGGTTCTCCTTAAAAGTTCCTAAGTTGTGCGGTGGCCAGGACTACTGAGCGACCTGGGTGATCTCAAAGGGCTTGGGCTGCTGAGCAGCGTGAGGGTGCTCGCTGCCGGCGTAGACGCGCAGCTTCTTCAGCTGCGCGGCGCCGAGCTTGTTGTGGGGCAGCATGCCCTTCACAGCCTGCTCCACGGCGCGGGTGGGGTAGCGCTGAATCATGTCCTCGAAGGTGATGGACTTGATGCCGCCGGGGAACCCGGAGTGGCGCCAGTAGCGCTTCTTGGAGGCCTTGTCGCCGGTGACGGCGACCTTCTCTGCATTGATGATGATGACGAAGTCGCCCATGTCCTGGTGCGGAGCAAAGGTCGGCTTGTGCTTGCCGCGCAGCAGGGTTGCAGCCTGGCTGGCAAGGCGGCCCAGGACCACGTCAGTGGCATCGATGATGTGCCACTGCGCGTCGGCGTCGCCGTTCTTGGGGGTGTACGTACGCACGTTGGTATGCCTTACGGTCGGTGTTCTACGGTGCAGATCTTCCACGAGCAACAGTGTGTGAGATGCACTGCGTCATGGAGAACCTGCGTTCTCTTTGCGGGTGCGCAATCCGGCTCTTCAGGTGAGGACTGAAGAGAGGCCGGGCCCGTAGCTCCCCTTCCGTATCCGCGGAGGCATGTGGCCATGCAACTGAGCCGCCTCGACACGAAACCACGCAGGGGTGGACACGCACAACAACCCACAACTATACCCGGGGCCCCGCTCGGGAGCAATCACGCCTGCATACCCCTCCCTCGATCCGTCGACGACGTCGACACGCCATTGTTGCGAAACGCAGATAAACGCAGATAAAGTGCGGCTAAACCCACAGACATGTGGCCTGAAGCACTTTCTGACCTCGAAAAGAGACTTCCCATGCCTCTTCTGGCCCCGGAGAGACACGAACGGATCCTCAGCCTTTTGGGCCGTGAGGGCACCGTGAGCGTGCAGCAGCTCGCCGACCATCTCGGCGTGACCCGTGAAACAGTGCGCCGCGATCTGGACCAGCTGGAAACGGAGGGTTCCCTGCGTCGTATCCACGGCGGCGCGGTGCCCTCCTCCGCCTCTTCCCGGGCGGAAAGCTCACTCCAGGAGCGGCTCAGCCGCCATGCTCAGGAGAAACTGCGCATCGCTGAAGCGGCCCTGGCATTCCTGCCTCCCGCCGCGGGCGGCTCCATGATCATCGACGCCGGTACCACCACCGAAGCGCTGGCAGACCTGATGGCGCCCGGCACTGTGGCCGGACCCGACTCACATCGATTCCTCATCACCAACGCTCTGCCGATCGCTCAGAAGCTCAGCAGCTCGCCCGGCATCGAGGTGGAGATCCTCGGCGGCAGCATCCGGGGGATCACCGGTGCCGCCGTCGGGGCACAGACCGCTACGGCCCTGCAGCGACGACGGGCCGACGTCGTCTTCCTTGGAACCAACGGGGTGGACTCAACCTTCGGGCTGAGCACCCCGGACACTGCTGAAGCCGCGGTCAAGACGGCCCTGCTCGAGGCAGGTCGGCAGCGGGTCGTCCTCGCTGACTCCTCAAAGCTCGGGCGCACCTCGTTGGTGCAGTTTGCCCGTTTGGAGGACATTGACGTCCTGATCACCGACGCGGCTCCGCAGGGCTCTCTGGCTCAGGCGCTGACCGAAGCAGAGGTCCGTGTGGTGGTGGCCTCATGATCGTGACAGTGACGCCGAACCCCAGTCTGGACAAAACCGTGGAGCTCAGCGGTCCGCTGGCCGTGGGCCAGGTTCAACGCGCCACGGGTCAGCACGCAGAACCCGGCGGCAAAGGCGTCAACATTGCACGCGCACTGGCCGCCGCCGGTGATGCCACCCTGGCCCTGCTTCCCGGCGACCCCTCCGACCCTGTGATCAGCGCGCTCCATGAGCTTGCGGTCCCTCACCGCAGCATCACGCTGGGGCAGCCGCTGCGAACCAATATCGCCGTGACCGATCCTCAGGGCATCACCACTAAGATCAACGAACTCGGTCCGCGGCTGAGCCCTCAGCATGCTGCGGATTTCACCGCGTTGATTCTCCGGGAGGCCGCCGGTGCCTCCTGGATCGCCATGGCGGGCTCCCTTCCACCCGGGCTCCCCGCAGACTTCTACCAGCGGACCATTGGGCAGGTGCGCCGCGCATCTGCCCCGGCGCTTGTTGCTGTAGATGCTTCCGGCGACGCCCTGGTGCGGGCTGCGGCAGGCTCCCCGGACCTCATCAAGCCCAATGCGGAGGAGCTGAAGGAGGTGGCAGGTCGCCTCCTGGGAGCCCATCAAGTCCCCCGCCTGACAGCCGCTGAGCTGGAGGGAAGCAAGCAGGAGGTGGCACGGCTGGTCCGGGCCCTGCAGGCCCACGGCATCCGGGCAGCGCTGGTCACCCTGGGAAGACACGGCGCGGTCTTTGTGCCCGCGAATCCTTCCGAGCCGGTGCTTGCCGCCTCAGGCCCGCCGCTGGTGGTCCGCAGCACCGTGGGAGCGGGCGACGCCTCCTTGGCGGGCTTCCTTTCCGCGCATGAGCGCGGCGCCACCGCCTCCGAGTGTCTCCGCCACGCTATGGCCCAGGGGCGGGCAGCCGCCTCACTGCCGGGCTCCACCATGCCCGGCCCCGAAGACCTCCGGCTCAGCGACGTCGTCGTCGAAGAGCTCACTCTCTAGTAGCAAAGGACAGATCAATGGCCATCATCACTGAAGAGCTGGTCAGCTTGGATGCTCTCGCGACGGCGCCGCCGCGAGAGATTATCCGGGCGATGGCCCAGCAGGTCGCCGCAGCGGGTCGGACGAATGATCCGGAAAGCCTGGCCTCCGCAGCCTGGGCACGGGAGGAAAAGTCTGCCACGGGCATGCCAGGCGGCTTCGCCATCCCACACTGCAGGACTTCGGCTGTGGAGGCCCCCACCCTGGCATTCGCACGGCTGGCCGAGGCTGCTGACTTCGGCTCTCCGGACGGTCCTGCAGATCTGGTGTTTCTCATCGCCGTTCCGGAGACCGCAAGCCAGGACCACCTGAAGATCCTCTCCGCCTTGGCCACCGGGCTCATGCAAGACAAGTTCGTCGCCTCGCTGCGCAGCGCCTCCGACCCCTCCGAGGTGGTGGAGCTGGTGGAGTCGGCCGTAGCCCCCAGCCAGGAACCGGCCGCCTCCGAGACGACCGAGAGCACACCCTCCTCCTCTGCGGCCAAGACCGCAGACGGTGCAGTCCCCCACCTGGTGGCAGTCACCGCCTGCCCCACTGGCATCGCCCACACCTACATGGCGGCAGACTCCCTCAAGAAGGCGGCCGCAGCCCGGGGCATCGACCTGCAGGTGGAGACCCAGGGCTCCGCAGGATCCACTCCCCTGAGCTCCTCTGTCATCGCCGCCGCAGACGCCGTCATCTTCGCTGCCGACGTCGATGTCCGGGAGAAGCACCGGTTCGCTGGAAAGCCGGTAGTCGCTTCGCGCGTCAAACGGGGCATCGATGAGCCTGACCAGCTGCTGGAGGAGGCGCTGCGCGCCTCCTCAGACCCTCAGGCTCGACGCGTCGAGTCCGACAGTGCGGAGAGCGGGAACACTACAGCAGACACCGAGCGGGAGAGCTTCGGCCGCAGTGTCCAGCGCGTCCTGATGACCGGCGTGAGCTACATGATTCCCTTTGTGGCCGCAGGCGGTCTCCTCATCGCGCTGGGGTTCCTCTTCGGCGGGTACAACATCACCGACACGGCTGATGACCTGGTCTTCGGGAGTACGCTGTGGGACCTTCCCTCCGAGGCTGATCTTCCCCAGCCCTTCCACGGTCTCTTCGGCCCGCTCGGGGCCTACTTGGGCGCGGTGTTCTTCACCATCGGCGGCGCCGCTATGGGCTTCCTCGTGCCCGCCCTTGCCGGCTATATCGCCTACGGCATGGGGGACCGTCCCGGCATCGCTCCCGGTTTCACCGCCGGTGCTGTGGCTCTGAGCATGGACGCCGGCTTCATCGGCGGCATCGTCGGCGGCGTGCTTGCCGGCGGGGTCGCCTACGGCTTCCGCCGGCTGGACGTCCCCCGGTGGCTGGCCGGGCTCATGCCGGTGGTCATTATCCCGCTGGTGGGAACCGTGGTCGCGGCGGGTCTGATGCTGCTGGTTCTCGGTGGTCCGATCGCCGCGCTGACGGGTGCACTGGAAGGCTGGCTCGAGGGCATGACCGGCTCCGCCGCCGTACTGCTGGGCGTCATTCTTGGCCTCATGATGTGCATTGATCTCGGAGGCCCGGTGAATAAGGTGGCCTACTCCTTCGCCGTCGCCGGCGTGTCCGGCGCTGTGGCTGCCGGAAGCTCCGCCCCGCTGATGATCATGGCCACCGTCATGGCCGCAGGCATGGTGCCACCGCTGGGAATGGCGCTGGCTACCTTCGTGGACCGTCGACTGTTCAGCACCGCGGAGCGGGAGAACGGCAAGACCGCCGTGCTGCTGGGGGCCGCCTTCATCTCCGAGGGCGCCATCCCCTTCGCCGCCGCGGACCCGCTTCGTGTGCTCCCAGCCTCTATGCTCGGCGGCGCCGTGACGGGCGCCCTGACCATGAGCTTCGGAGTCACCTCGTTCGCACCACACGGCGGTGTCTTCGTGCCCTTTGCGATCGACAGCTTCGCACTCTTTGCCGTTTCCGTGCTGATCGGAGCCGTGGTCACGGCCGCTACCGTGATCGCCCTCAAGCGCTGGGTTCGCAAGACCCAGTCGGTAGCAGCCTGAGAAGGCACCATGACGACGACGGCGCCCCGTCCGGTCCCCGATGAGGGAACTGGAGGGGGCGCCGTCGTTGGCCGGGGAAGGACTAGCGCCGAGCAGCCTCCACGCGTTCTGCGACGCGGGCGAAGAGCGGGTGCGCGGAGGTCAGCCCGGTGACCTTCTCCGTGAAAGCCTCTGCGTTGACCTCTGCGAGCAGTCCCTTCATCTCCACGGCCTGCTCATCAGACTCCAGGTCAAACGCGAGTGCTGCGCTGACGGCGTCGAGCAGCCCGTCCACGGGGAGCCCCCGCTCAGCGGCCTCCGCAGCAGGCCCGATGAGACGCTCGTGGCGCGAGAGCTTGCGCAGCGGCTGGCGGCCCACACGGTCCACGGTGTCAGGCAGCGCGGGATTGCGGAAGCGGTCCAGGATGGTGCTGCGGTAGGTTGCCATTTCCTCGACGCTGAAGCCGTGCTTGGCCACGAGCAACCCCGAGGTCTCCTCTAGGGCCCTGACGACTCCGGCGGCGACCTGCTCATCGGCTAGTGCATCAGCGATCTTCTCGATCCCGGCCTGCACTCCCAGGTACGCGGCGGTGGCGTGTCCCGTGTTGACGGTGAAGAGTTTGCGCTCGATGTAAGGGCCAAGCTCGTCTACGAAGTGCGCACCGGGAATAAGGGGCAGGTTGCCGCCGAAGGCTCCCTGTTCAATAGCCCACTCGAAGAAGGGCTCGACCGTGACGTTGATACCGCCCTCAGCCGGCTGGCCGGGCACGATGCGGTCCACCGCAGTGTTGGCGAAAACGGCCCGAGGCGCCAGCTCATCCCACTCGTCCCCGGCGAGCTCGCGCAGGTGCACTCGCAGGGTGTCGGTGGCTCCGATCGCGTTCTCACACGCCATGACCTGCAGCGGGACGGCCTCGGGGGAGCGCTCGCGCAGCCCCGCCAGGATGTGGGGAGCGATGAATTTCAGGATGGTCGGTCCCACGGCGGTGGTCACCACCTCTGCGCTGGCCACCTCAGCGGCGACGGACTGCGGGTCCTCGGCGCTGTTGACCGCACGGAAATTGGTGACCGTACGGTCCTGCCCGCCCTCGCCCACCTCATGGACGGTGTAGGACTCAGCCTCCTGCAGGGCCTGCACGAGCGGTGCTGCCACGTCGGAGAACACCACCTCGTAGCCACCCTCATGCAGCAGCAACCCCACAAAACCGCGGCCGATGTTTCCGGCTCCGAAATGAACAGCTTTCATATCAACTCCACGTCCTTCAACGATTGGTGCTCCGAACAGGTGTGCCGGAACCTTCAGGACGCCCTGACGGGGCGATTCCTTCACGTTCCGGCACACCGTAGTCGGCAGCTGGGATTCAGCTGAGGTCAGCCCTCATTGACCGCCGAGAGCATCTGCAGCAGCTCATGCTCGGTGGCCGCATTGTTCAGCTTGGCGACTTCCGCCTCATCGGCAAAGAGCGTCGCGATCCGAGAGAGGATCTCCAGGTGCTCGTCGCCCACGCCGGCGATGCCGATGACAAACGTGGCCTGATCACCCGACCAGTCCACGCCGCCGTCGTAGCGGACCACGGAAAGCGCCGAGGCCTTCACGGCCGCCTTGGCTTCGTTGGTGCCGTGCGGGATGGCCAGACCGTTGCCCATGAAAGTGGAGACGGTCGCCTCGCGGTCCCGCATCGCCTGCAGGTACTCGCCGGTGACGGCACCGGCGTTCTCGAGGATGCTCGCGGCCTCCTGGAGCGCCTGCTCTTGAGTGGCGGCCTCCGAATGGATCCGGATCTGGTTCAGTGTCAGGATCTGGTTCTTCGTCTGGACTGCCGTCGCCGTCTGCGGTGCGGCCTCAGGCTGGGTGACGACGTCGGCCGGCGCCTCCGTTACGGTGGAGGCACTTCCGCCCTCCTCACCGGCGGAGCGCACCAACTCCACGACGTCGTCGTACTCGGGGGCGTTCATGAAGTTGTCCACCGAAACGTGAATGGCTTCCGGCTCCTGAGCACGGGCCCGGTCGGTCAGGGTCTTCTGGGTGATGACCAGGTCGGCGTCGCCGGGCAGAGCGGCGATGGCCTTGTTGGTGACCGTCACGTCATCGATCCCGGCAGCGGCGAACTTCTTGCGCAGCACGGACGCGCCCATGGCGGAGGAGCCCATGCCGGCGTCGCAGGCGAAGTAGACCGTGGAGATTTTCTGGGCCGCGGTGGCGGGCACAGCGGCCGCCCCGGCGGCCAGGTTGGAGAGGTGGGAGGAGGACTTGCCCTTCGCGGCGGCGGTCTTGGAGACGGCCGCGCCGAACTTGTCCTCACCCTCAAGGTCGCGCTTGCGGCTGGAGAGCAGGATGACCGAGGCCACGGCGAAGGTGACCGCCGTGGAGAGGATCACCGAGAGGATCACACCCACCACCGAGTCGGTGGCGACCTGGAGCAGGATCGCGATGATCGAACCCGGGGCGGCCGGGGCGCGCAGTCCTACATCCAGGAGCATATTGGTGGTGACGCCGGTGGCGCCGCCGGCGATGACCGCCACGAGCAGCGCGGGCTTCATCAGCACGTAGGGGAAGTAGACCTCGTGGATGCCGCCGAGGAAGTGGATGATGGCCGCACCGGGCGCGGTGGCCTTGGCGGCACCGACGCCGAAGATGCTGAAGGCCAGCAGCAGGCCCAGACCCGGACCGGGGTTGGCCTCGAGCAGGAACAGGATCGACTTTCCGGCTTCACCGGAGGCCTCATTGGCGCCCAGCGGGGTGAGCACACCGTGGTTGATGGCGTTGTTGAGGAAGAAGACCTTGGCGGGCTCGATGATGATCGACGTCAGCGGCAGCAGACTGTTGTCCACCAGGAAGCGCACGGCTGAGCCGAGAACCTCCATGAGCCAGTTGATGGGCGGAGCCAGCAGGAAGAAGCCGACCACGGCCATGATGAAGGCCAGGATGCCGGCCGAGAACATGTTGACCAGCATCTCGAAGCCGGCCTTGATCTTGCCCTCCCAGAGGGCGTCGAGCTTCTTCATCAGCCAGGCGGAGAGCGGACCCATGATCATCGCGCCGATGAACATGTGGATCTGTCCCTCGTCGCCCAGCAGCCAGTCGGAGCCCACGATGGTGCCGAAGGTGGCGACAGCACCGACGACGGCGCCGCGCATCTGGTAGATCATCATGCCGCCCTGCACTGCGATCAGCAGCGGCAGCATGTAATGGATCATGGGCCCGATGGCCTCGCTGAGGGCGTCAGCGGGAGTCCATGCACCGTAGAACTCTTGAATGTTGACCACGATGGCGGTGATGATGCCCCAGGCGATCAGTGCCGGAATGACCGGCATGACCATCCCGGAGAGGAATGAGCCGAACTTCTGTACGGCCACCCGGACGCGGCCGGTCTGTGTGGTGTCAGCAGACGCTGTCATAGCGTGCGCCTTTCTCATCATTGAGGTGAATAAGAAGGGTGTTGCGGTGCGCAGCTCTCAGCGACCAGCTGCCTCGAGGGCAGCCTGGCGCGCTTCAGCAGCAGTGGAGGCGGACAGGGCCGCCGCAGCAAGGGCCTCTGCTTGTTCTGTGGTGTGCTTGCTCAGCTCAAGACGCACGTCGGCCAGCGCGGCAGGTGCCATGGAGAGCGTGTTCACGCCCAGGCCCACCAGCACGACGGCCAGCAGCGGGTCTGCCGCGGCCTCACCGCACACGCCCACGGGCTTCCCAGTGGCGGCGCCGGCGGCGCCGACCTCACGGATCAGGCGCAGCACGGCGGGGTGCCAGGGGTCCTGGAGGCCGGCCACGGAACCGAGGAGCCTGTCGGCGGCCATCGTGTACTGGGTCAGGTCGTTGGTGCCGATGGAGGCGAAGCCGGTGGCCGGCAGGATCTTGTCCGCCATAAGAGCGGAGGAGGGAACCTCGATCATGACGCCGGCGGTCTTCAGACCGTGCTCCGTGGCGAACTTGGTGAAGGCCTCTGCCTCCTCCACGGTGGAGACCATAGGCGCCATGACCCACAGGTCCGCGTCAGTCTCGGCCTCGGCTTCGGCCAGAGCAGTGAGCTGGTCACGGAGGATCTCCTCGTTGGCCAGCAGCGCACGCAGACCGCGCAGACCCAGGGCTGGGTTCTCCTCCTCGGCGTCGTTGAGGAACGGCAGGGGCTTGTCAGCTCCTGCGTCCAGGGCTCGGACCACCACCTTCTTGCCGGGGAAGGCTTTGAGGAGCTTGATGTAGGCCTCGCGCTGTGCAGCCACCGAGGGCGCCTTCTCCGAGGAGAGGAAGAGGAACTCGGTGCGGAAGAGTCCGACGCCTTCGGCTCCCAGTGCCAGGGCCTCCTCGGCAGCCTCGGGGGTGCCGAGGTTGGCCAAGAGCGGAACAGCCGTGCCATCAGCCAGCGCACCATCGGTAATGGGGGCCGCGGCCGCGGCCGCGCGCGCGTCGATGCGGCGCTGAGCCGCCTCGACCTGCTCCTCGGTGGGCTTCAGGATCACTTCGGAGGAGGCGGCGTCGACGATGACCTGCTCACCGTCGGAGAGGTGGTCGGCACCCTTGACTCCGACGACTGCCGTGATGCCCTTACCTCGGGCCAGGATGGCCGTGTGGGACGTGGGGCCGCCCTCGATCGTCACCAGCGCCTGAACCTTCGCCAGGTCCAGCAGTGCGGTGTCAGCCGGGGCAAGATCCTGGGCAACGAGCACATAGGGGTGCCCTGGGTCCGGGACGCCGGGAGCGGGCTCACCACGCAGGTGAGCAATGACGCGCAGGGCGACGTCGGCCAGGTCTGAGGCGCGCTCTCCCAGGTACCCACCGAGCATCTGCAGGGTGTCCTGGAACTCCGAGAAGGCGGAGTGCACGGCGAATTCGCCGGTCTTCCCGGCATTGACGCGCTCGGTGACGGCCTCGAACAGGGTGGGGTCCTGGGCCATCATGACCTGGGCCTCGAGGACCTCCTGTGCCTGGCCTCCGGCGGTCTCGCCCCGGCGGGCCAGCTCGGCGGCGACCACGTCGATGGCCTCCTTCACGCGGGCGGACTCCTCCTCAGGAGTCAGCTCGCTGCTTGAGTCCTTCGGAGGTGCCGGCGGGGGCGCCATACGGGCCACCGGCCCGTAGGCGACTCCCTGACCGATACCGGTGCCGGAGAGGCTCTCCGGCATCAGTTGGCCTCGTCGTGATCGGTGGTCAGGAGCTCGGCAAGCGCGTCGAGGGTCTGCTCAGCGTTGTCGCCGTCGACGGTCAGGACAACGTCATCACCGTGCTCCACGCCCAGGGACATGACGCCCAGGATGGAGGCCGCGTTGACGGTCTTCTCCCCCTTGGCGATGGTCACGGGCACGCCGGCGTTCTGGGCGGCCTCAACGAAGATCTTGGCGGGACGGGCGTGCAGGCCGTTGGACGAGCCGACGGTGACGGTACGGGATGCGCTCATGAGGGATTCACTTTCGTGGTCAGGGCCTCGCGGACGAGCGCCAGGGTGCGCGAGCCGTCGAGGTCTGAGGTGATGTCTTCAGGCAGAAGCTGCACCGGTGCTCCCTGCGGTGCGGTCAGCCCGCGGATTTCATCGAGGGTGTCCGCCAGCTGCGGTCCCACCAGCACCATGTCCGCGGTGTCGATCTCGTGCAGCAGCGAGGACCGGCTTCCGGCCCAGGCAGTATGCGGCAGGCCTGCTTCGGCCAGTGCACTGTTCAGCCGCTGAGCGACGAAGGTGCTGGACGCGCCGGCGCCGCACATCACGAGGATCTTCATTGATCTGCCTTCTCCTTTCACCCTCGATTCTCCTGTGGTTCGAACCACACGGCTATGGCGTGTGAGGGATATTTCTTTCCGCCCCTGCGGAAAGTTCCGCTGGCGTCCACTAAGGTGGGCCTGAAGCAGGCGGATCGAAAGGGCGGCCACGTGACTCTGAGCAGGCGCCAGGATCAGCTGGTCAACCTCCTGATGCGCGACGACGGCTGGATCACTGCCGCGGCACTGGCTGATCTCTTGGGGGTAACCCCGCGCAGCGTGCGCAACTACATCGCCCAGCTCAACGCTCGCACCTCACAGACTCCAGCGGTGGAATCCGGGCCTGCCGGCTATCGCGCCAATCGTCCCGTCCTTGCCGGGCTGCGCAGAGGCGAGGCGAAGACCAGCCCCCGTGACCGTCTGCACACCGTGGTGCGTGAACTGCTGGAGGCCGACTCGGGCATCGACATTCACCGCACCGCGGAACGGTTGCACGTCAGCGAGGCTACTCTCGAGGCTGATCTGGCTCGAGTGCGGGAGCTTCTGGAGAGCGCGGGTCTGGAGGGACTCAGCCTGGAGCGCTCGGGCCCGAGAGTCATGCTGCTGGGCAGTGAGCTTGCTCAACGCCGCCTGGTCTCCAAACTGGCCCACGAGGAGATGAAGCAGGGCGCCTTCGATCTGGAGCACCTGCGCCGCTCCGCCGGCATCAGCGCGGACAAGGCCGCTTTTGGACCGTTCCGGAGGGAACTGACGGCCGGGCTGGTGGAGCAGGGGTACTACGTCAACGAGCTGGCCGCTGCCGACGTGCTGCTGCACGTGGCCATTGCTGCCGACCGGGTGGGCCACGGCCGGGCTCTGGAGGTCTCCCCCGTGGAATCCGGTGAGCACCAGCAGAAGGTCGCGGATCTGCTGGATCGCCTGGCGGTCAAGCACCTGGGCGTGAGCATGGGCCGGGGAGACCTGCACCATCTGGCCTCGCTGGTCCTGACCCGGGCAGTCGCGCCCAAGAGCAGCGCCCGCAACCAGGTGGCGCTGGATCCCCGCGTCGAGGCGGCTGTCAGCCGCGCGGTGGATCACGCCGCCCAGGAATATCTGGTGGACATCCGTCACGCGGACTTCATCCAGCGCTTAAGCCTGCACGTGCAGAATCTGGTGCTGCGAGCCCGGGAGCAGGCCTGGTCACGCAATCCGCTGACCCGGTCGCTGAAGTCCACCTACCCGATGGTCTTCCAGGTGGCGGTCTCCATCTCGAGCGACATCGGCGAGGAGTTGGGACTCTCCCTCGGCGATGATGAGATCGCCTATATCGCCATGCACGTCGGCGGCCGGCTGGAGCGCAGCCGCCGGGCCGAAGCCGTGCTGACAGCGACCATCGTGTGCCCGGGCTACTACGAACTCCATGAACTGCTGCGCTCTCGCATCGACCGCTCGCTGGGCGCCTCGGTCGAGGTGGTCTCGGTGGAGACCAACATGGATCCCGACTGGTCGGCCATCACCACCGACCTGGTCCTGACGACCATCGAGCCCGAATCCCCCGACGAGCGCACCGTCCTGCTTCCGCCGTTCCTGACAGAGGCCGACACCGAGAGGATCGCCGCGGCGGTGGCCCGTCGTCGTCGTGCGCTGCGCCTGGCGCGGCTGCGCGCCGAATTGGAGCACTACGTCAGCCCCGAGGCCTTCATTCGCCCCCTTGAGGCGGCGGATGAGGAGTCCGCCATTCGCACGCTGGGGGCCCCACTGGTGGCCCAGGGCGTGATCGATGAGGACTACGTGGAGCGGGCTGTGGCCCGTGAGCGACTGTCCTCCACCGCGTTCACCGAGATGCTGGCAGTGCCGCATGCCCTGAAGATGACGGCGGGGCGCACAGCCCTTTCCATCGGGATTGCCGACGGCTCGGTGCGCTGGGGGGAGGGCCGTGTGCAGATCGTGGTGCTGGTGGCGTTCTCCGAGGAGGATCGTGAGGCGTTCCAGACCATCTTCGAGCAGCTGGTGGAGGTCTTCAGTGAGCGGGAGTCTGTCACCCGCATCCTGCGCCGTGGTACGGACTTCACACGGTTCCTCGACGAGCTGGTCGCCGTCATCGACGGCTGAGGATATGACGACGACGGCCTCCCGACCCTGGCACTTCGCCCCCTAGTTTGCAACAACGCACCCCACCTACGCACGGCCATACGTGCTGTGAAGTCTCAAGACATCGGTGACAGTTCCGTATCAACACATCGGTGACAGAAC
>NZ_JAVKGT010000040.1:0-24579 GCF_031432335.1 Nesterenkonia flava
GAATGTCGCTTACAACTACGCAGACCACCGCTTCCAACTCCCGCTACGTGCCACCGGGGCGCCCGGCGGCTGCGTCTAGTCACTGGCGGTGGTCTTGAGCTTGAGGTTCATCCTGATCGCGCCCTGGACCTCGGCCACGCGACGTTCCGAGGGGTCCCCCTTTCCTGGATCTCCCCCACTGGCATCTCCTCGCCGGCGCTGGGTGAGGCCCGCGGCCGCGAGTGGCTCCGCAGCTTCGGCGGTGGTCTCCTCGCGACGTGCGGCCTCGACACGTTCGGGCCGCCGTCAACGAAGGACTCTGCCGAGTACCCGATGCACGGGCGAGTCGGCATCACACCCGCGACGCTAGTCGAAGCCCGGATTCACGATGGAGAACTCGTCATTCGCGGGGAAGTTCGCCAAACGACAGTCTTCGGGGAGAACCTCGTACTTCACCGAACGCTTCGCTCCGCGATTGGCGGCACTAGCTTCACTCTTGAGGACACCGTCACCAACGAAGGTCTCACGGCCGCTGGCCACATGGTCCTATACCACGTGAATCTCGGGTGGCCGCTGCTGGACGAACACGCCGTTCTCGATGTGAACTCCGCCAAAGTGACGCCGCGGGACGACGACGCGGCAGCGGGTGTCGCCCGCTGGCATGAGATCGAACCTCCCCAGGCGGACTATCGCGAGCAGGTCTTCCTCCATGACGTCAGCCAGACGGCCGCAGGCAGCGCGGTCATAGACAACCCTGCCCTCGACATTCGCTTCACCCTGACCTTCGACACCAAGACGCTGCCGGCACTCCACCAGTGGAAGATGGCAGGCCTCGGACACTACGTCATGGGGCTGGAACCAGCTAATACGGACCAGATCCAAGGTCGAGTCCGGGCCGAGGAATCGTCGGAGCTGCCTCAGCTTCAGGTCGGGGAAAGTGTGAGCTACCGGCTCACGTTCGATTTCGGTCCCTCTCTGAAGAAGGAGACACCATGACAGAAACCCCGACGGACTCAACTCTCGTCATGCGGGGCATCACCAAGTCATTCCCTGGCGTGAAGGCATTGACTGCGGTCGACCTGGACGTTCAGGCTGGCGAAGTTCACGCGATCGTCGGAGAGAACGGCGCAGGCAAATCCACCTTGATGAAGATCCTCGCCGGCGTACATCCGCCTGACGAGGGGACCGTGACCATCGACGGACAGGCGGTACGTTTCGATTCGCCTCTGGCGGCTCGGAAACAGGGCGTCGGAATGGTCTATCAGGAGATCAATCTGGTCCCGGATCTCACCGTGGCCGAGAACATCAGTCTCGGACAACTCCCCAGCTCAGCCGGTGTGGTCAATCGACGCGCCTTGAACCGTACCGCTGCGCGGGTCCTGCAGGAGCTGGGCGCTCGCATTGACCCCCAGGACTTGGTCGGACGGCTGTCAGTCAGCCAGCAGCAGCTGGTTGAGATCGCCAAGGTATATGCGAGCCAGCCCCGCATTGTCGTCTTCGATGAGCCGACATCCTCCCTGAGTGAGCATGAGGCTCAAGCGCTGTTTCGTGTGCTCGAGCGGATGCGCGCTAACGACATTGCCATCATCTACATCAGTCATCGACTCAGGGAAGTGCTCGATATCTCTGACCGGGTCACGGTGCTCCGCGACGGCCGCATGATCGACTGCCGCCCGGCACAGGGCCTGACGCCTCAGGAGATGATCCGGCTAATGGTGGGACGCGACCTCGATGACGTGTTCCCTAAGCGTGAAGTCACCATCGGGAACCCTGTCCTCGAGGTGTCCGGGCTGAGCCGTGTGGGCGTCTTCGAAGACATCTCCCTGACCGCGAAAGCCGGAGAGATCGTGGGGCTGGCCGGCCTGGTCGGCGCTGGCAGGACTGAGGTCGCGCGTGCCATCTTTGGTCTCGACCGGCACGACGCCGGCAGCATTCGGCTGAATGGGCAAGAGCTCACCATCCGCCGTCCTAAGAGCGCCGTACGCGCCGGAATCGCCTACGTCCCCGAGGATCGCAAGCGCGACGGCGTCGCGCTCTCCCTCTCGGTGAAGGACAACATTTCCCTTTCGGTTCTGCGACGCGTCTCGAAGCTGGGATGGATTCGTCGCGGACAGGAACGCGTGTTGGCACAGCAGAAGGCCGAGGAGCTCTACGTGTCGCCTCCGGCAATCGATCGCAAGGTGGCGACGTTCAGCGGCGGAAACCAGCAGAAGGTCGTCCTCGCCAAGTGGCTGGCCACCGAACCTAAGGTTCTGATTCTCGATGAACCCACCCGTGGAGTTGATGTCGGTGCCAAAGCAGATATTCACACCATCATCGGCGAACTGGCCGAGAGAGGGGTCGCGATCATCATGATCTCCTCAGAACTTCCAGAGATCCTCGCGGTCAGCGATCGCGTCTATGTGCTTCACGAAGGGCGGATGACCGCTGAGCTGGAGCGCTCTGACGCCACAGAAGAATCAGTCATGAGCGCTGCGACGGGGGAGGTGATGGCAGCATGACCTCAGCAACGACTCTGCCCCCGCGGGTCACAGAGGAGAGGGCGACCCAGCGCATATTGGGATGGATTGCTCTGCCTGCGGGCATCGCCCTACTGGTCCTCGTCGGCAGTCTCCTGAGTGAGCAGTTCCTCACGACACGCAACCTCACCAACGTGCTGATCAATATGTCGCTGGTGGGAATCATCGTCGTCGGCATGACCTTCGTCTTTATTGTCAGAGGTCTCGCCGACCTCTCTGTGCCTGCCATGGTCGCCATCGGCGCCCTGCTTGCGCTGGGCCTGCAGCCGAGCCTGGGCAGCATCCCGGCAGCGCTGGTTGGAATCCTTGCCGCCTCTGCCGCGGGGTTGGTCAACGGTGTCCTGATTGGCTATTCCAAACTCAATCCAGTCATCACGACTCTGGCCACGGGCACCATCGTGCTGGGAATCGCACAGGCCTCAGTAGGTGGCGTGATCGTCTATGGGAACGACCCTCAGCTGCAGTCGCTGCTCACCGGTCGCATCTTCTTCGGAATCCCCACCATCGTGCTGATCTTCCTGGCCGTGGCGTTCGGGGGGCATCTTCTGCTGGGCCGAACGACTTTTGGACGCTGGGTCTACGCGGCTGGATCCAATCCGCAGGCCACCAAAGCCAGCGCGGTACCGCTTGATTTCACCAAAGCCGTCGCATTCTGGATGACCGCCACTTTGGCCGGCTTCAGTGGGGTCCTGCTCGGCTTGACCCTTCAGACAGCTCGACCGGGCATCGGCACTGGCTATGAGTTCGATGCGATTACCGCCGTGGTCGTCGGTGGCGTGAGCCTGCTCGGGGGCTTCGGCAATATCCCTCGTGCCATCGGCGGGCTCCTCCTCGTCACTCTGCTGAGCAACATCATGGTGCTCAACGGGATCCCCACTCAGTCCCAAGGTCTCGTGATGGGTGCCCTCATCGCAGGAGCTGTGGCCTTGGATGTCTACCTGCGACGCCGCGGAGGTGCAGCATGAACTCGCTGAAGAGAGTTTTCGAGAGCCCCGCTGTTCTCACTCTGATCCATTATCGCGTCATCGTCATCCTTGCAGCCACCCTCATTCTGGCCGTCTCCTTCGTACCAGGGCTCACGGAGTTCCGAACGTTAAGTCTCAGCCTCGACCGCACCGCCACCCTCGGGCTCGTTGCGGTAGGACTGACGGTGGTACTCCTGATGGGCAAGCTGGACCTGTCCGTTGGCTCAACCCTGGCCCTCTCCGGCATCGCCACCATAGGTCTGCAGGCCCAGTTAGGACCGACGGGCGCGGCCCTGGTCGGTCTCCTAGTGGGAGTGCTCGCCGGAGTCCTCAACGGTTTCTTGGTGGTTGTTCTCCAGGTCAACTCGTTGGTCGCGACGCTGGCCTCGATGATCTTCCTGCGCGCCCTCTGCCACTTCCTCACGGACTCGAATCCGGTCAGCGGAGAAGACCCACTCTTCGGCCTCACCGTGACCCGGTCACTGGGAGGGACTTTCTCCCCCCGGACGTACGTGTTCCTCATCGCCATCGTCCTGCTCTTCGTATGGCTGACGTACACCGTGGCGGGCCGTCACCTCTACGCCGTCGGCAGCAATGAGGACAGTGCCACGGCGTCGGGAATCCGTTCTAGCCGCTACGTCTTCGGAGCCTTCGTCTTCAGCGGTCTCACTGCCGGCGCGGCCGGTGTCATGCAATCACTGGCAACCAACACTGGATCCCCGGTCTTCGGCGAAACGGTTGCGCTGACCGCCATTGCTGCAGTCGTCATCGGCGGCACACGACTTGAAGGCGGCCGGGGATCGGCATTGGGCACCTTGGGGGGTGTGCTCGTGCTGGCAGCAATCACCACCACTCTGGAGTACGAGTCAGTCCCGACGTATTACCAGAACATCGTCACCGGCAGCATTCTGCTGCTGCTCATCCTCTTGGACCGCATCGCCTCCAACAGTCCGCGGTCGGCCCTGTCACTCACGTCGCTGCTTCCCTCTCGGAACAGCGAACGAGTACCCACCCAGTAAGAAAAGAAGGGATAGTCCCGTGAAATCACCACTACGCCTTGGAGCCCTCACTGCCGCTGGAGCGATGCTGCTCACCAGCTGCGGAGGCAATGGCAACGAAAACGCCAATGCTGACGGCGCAGAGTCGGCTGAAGGTCTCGACATCTGCTACGTAGCCGCCGCGGAGTCGCACGCCTATGCATCCCCCGCCAACGCCGCCTTCCAAGAGGCGGCTGAGGAGCAAGGAGTCAACGTCACCCTGCTCAGTCAGGAGTTCGATGCCCAAACCGGTACGGACCAGCTGCGCACCTGCATCGGCCGGAATCCGGACGGCATCGTCCTCTGGCCCGTGGACCCGCAGGCCTACATCCCCGGACTTGTGGAAGCCCAAGACGCCGGAATTCCTCTCGTGCTGATCAACAGTCCGATGGATGACGACGCCGAAGGTCTGTACACCTCGTTCACCGGTCCCGACACCTACGAACAGGGACGCTTGGCGGCTGACGTGCTGAACGACGAGCTCGGTGGAGAGGGACAGATCGTCATCATTGCCGGGCAGGCGGGCAACGGTACGACTCTCGGACGCACCGGAGGCTTCAACGATGCCCTGGAGGAGATGGGATCGAGCATCGAAGTCCTCCAAACCGTCAATGCCGATTTCGACCAGCAACGCGCACTTGAGCTGAGCCGCGACCTCATCTCCCGTTACGGCGACGACATCGACGGTGTATACGCCAATGATGACACCATGGCTCGCGGGTTCATTGACGCGTGGACCGAATCCGGTCGCGACGTGGAAGACATGCCCGCCATCGTCGGTATCAACGGACAGCAGGACGCCTTCGAGAGCATCGAAGCTGGTTACTATACGGCGACAATCGTGCAGTCTCCCGAAGAGGACGGACGCCTGGCCCTAGAAACCATCGTCGCAGCTGCTACCGGTGAGGAGGTCGACAGCCGGATTCCGATCCCGCTGACAGTCGTTACCGAGGAAAACGTCGCGGATGAGGAGCCGGCGTTCTAGGACCTCTTGGTCAGCGCAACAAGGCCTGGGCGGCCTGTCTGATTCCTCAGGCAGGTCGCCCAGGCCTCCGTTGTTAAGCAGAATCCCTCACGACGAGCTCAGGTTGAAGGACCACGTGGTTGTGCCGGGGCCGTGAACTCACATCTTTGAACAGCTCCAGGAGCATACGCACGGCCGTGGCCCCCATCAGCTTTCGTGGCTGCCGGATAGTGGTGAGGGCTGGGGCAGAGACCTCCGCCCATGCGAGATCGTCATAACCAATGACCGCGACGTCCTCGGGCACTCTCAGTCCATGACGACTCAAAGACTGCAGCACTCCCAGGGCTAAGAGGTCATTTGCGCACAGAATGCCCGTGGGGCGTTCTTGCGGAGACATCTCGGCAAGTCGGGTACCGGCATATCGCCCCGTGTCCACCGTCCACGAGTCAGTCTCCAACACTTCCAGACGCACACCGCCGTGCTTTGCCACGGCACTCTGCATCCCTTCCAGACGGGCACGCACCTTAGGGGACGTGTGAGGATGGCCTACCAAGGCGATCGAACGGTGTCCCGTGTTCATCAGGTGCTGAGCCGCCATCGCTCCGCCGCGCTCATCATCGACGATGACGCTCCACCCCTGAGTAGCGTTGCGGCCGACCCGGTCGACGAAGACCATGGGCACACCGCGATCATGGAGCATCTGCAGCCGTGAGGACGACTCGTCGACCGGGGAGATGATGAGCCCCTGGACCCGATGCTGGACGAGCAGATCCAGGTTCTGGTTCTCCACTTCCGGGTCGTAAGCACTATTGGTGATGACCACACCGATATCGTGCTGACGCGCCAGCTCCTCGGCTCCGAGCGCCACATCGACAAAGAAGGGATTGTCCAGGTTGGCGACAGCAATGCCAAGCGTCCGTTCCCGTCCAGGGCGAAACTGCCGAGCATTCTGCGTAGGGTGGAAATCGAGCTCGTCGATGGCCCGCAGAACACGCTCGCGCGTTTCTTCCTTGACGTAATAGGGACGGTTAAGAACGTTGCTGACTGTCCCCGCGGAGACCCCCGCGTGCGCAGCGACGTCACGAATGGTGACAGATCTGCGGGATGTGCGCCTGCCCTCGGCACCATCGGCTGGAACAGTGGGGCTCATTGACGACATCCTACGTCGACCGGCACCCCCTCATCCCATGTGGTCCCGTTGATCACCAAGACATCTGGGTTCCGCCGACACGCTCGGCTTCGATCTTTTCCTGGTATCCGGATTCTGCATAGGCCCGCATGGGGTTGCCGGGCAGGCCGCGGGACTCGCGCCATGCCGCCAGATCAGCACGCACATCGGTGTAGAAGGCATCCATGAACACCTCGTGGGCCCCGAGCACGTCCCCGGCCTGCTGGGCCTGGCTCAGCGCATCGCGGTCCACCAGCAGGGCACGGGCGGTCATTTCCTGCACGTTGAGCACGCTGCGGATCTGGCCCGGAATCTTCTTCTCGATGTTGTGGCACTGGTCGAGCATGAAGGCCACACCGGAGTCAGGCTCGTAGCCGCCCCCGCGAATGACCTCGAAGAGGATGCGGAAGAGCTGGAAGGGATCTGCCGAGCCGACGATCAGGTCGTCGTCGGCGTAGAAGCGGGAGTTGAAGTCGAAGGAGCCGAGCTTTCCAACGCGCAGCAGCTGGGCCACGATGAACTCGATATTGGTGCTGGGCGCGTGGTGGCCGGTGTCCAGGCAGACCATAGCCTTCTCGCCCAGGGACTGGACCTGCACCAGGGCGGTACCCCAGTCCGGAACGTCCATGTGGTAGAACGCCGGTTCGAAGATCTTGTACTCCAGCACCAGGCGCTGGTCATCACCCAGGCGATCGTAGATCTTCTGCAGGGACTCGTTCAACCAGTCCTGGCGGGCGCGGATGTCGGCCTGGCCGGGATAGTTGGAGCCATCAGCCAGCCAGATCTTCAGATCCTGAGAGCCGGTGGCGTGCATGATGTCGATGCACTCAAAGTGATGATCCACAGCCTTCTGACGGATGGCCGGGTCATGGTGGGTCAGGCCGCCGAGCTTGTAGTCGTCATCCTGGAACGTGTTGGAGTTGATGGTGCCGATCTCCACGCCCTGCTCGCGAGCGTAGTCCGTGAGCGAACTGTAGTCCTCCACTTTGTCCCAGGGGATGTGCAGCGCCACCTTCGGGGCGAGCCCGGTGAAGCGGTTCACGGTGGCGGCGTCGGCGATCTTCTCCTCCACGCTGCGGGGGGTGCCCGGGGAGCCGAAGACTTTGAAGCGGGTTCCGGAGTTGCCGTAGGCCCAGGAGGGAACCTCGATGGCCTGGTGCTCCAGCTGGGGGGCGATCTGCTCGAAGGTGGTCATCTTTCCTCAGTTCTCGAGTGCATCTAGCTGGTCCTCCAGGTGGAAGACTTCGGTCAGTTCAAGGAAGCCGGTGTCGGGCCGGGCGCCGTCGAGGTCCACAAAGAACTCGCTCATCTGGGCCTGCCAGCGGGCGTTGACCTCTTCGGCCTCCATGGCGGCCTGGGCCGCTTCGAGGGACTCCACCTCGACATAGCCGATGAGGAGGCCGTCCTCGCGCAAGAACAGCGAGTAGTTGTGCCACCCGGAGCGCTTCAGCGCCCGCAGCATCTCGGGCCAGACAGCCCGGTGGTGCTCGGTGTACTCCGCCAGGCGCTCAGGTTTGACCTGGAGCTGGAAGCAGACTCGTCGCACGGCGTTCCTTTCTGTACTGGTCCTGCGGGCAGGGACACCCGCCACGGCTGCGCTCTTCCCAACGAGTGCTGCGGTTTTCGTCGTCATGTCCGGTTATGCCGACGACAACAGCAACACCCGTTTCGGTGCAGTCACAACCACGGCGCATTCGGTGTTATGACCGGCTGCTCAGGTGCGGGGTGCATCCCATCGTGTAATTGAATCGTTTTAATTCTTGCTATCCATCGTATGGCGAGCATCACAGCATGTCAACGAGAAACCGCTTTCTCAGATTATGCTCCGCTGCCGCCCTTCTCAACAGGGGGACGACGGCGGCACCGCCTCTTGGAAGCACGGTGCCGGCGTCGTCGGGTCCCCGCCTCGACTAGAAGTCGAAGTCGTCGATGTTCTCCGCGGTGAAGACGAACGGATCGCCCAGCAGGACTTCACCGTCCTCACCCACGGTGTACTCACCCAGACGTCCGGCCTCGAAGGTGTCTCCCTCGTTGCCCTCGATCTCACCGGTGGCCAGAGCGTGAGCAGCCCAGGCTGCCAGGTACCCCAGATCCTCCGGGTTCCACAGGGCGAAGGCCTCCACAGTGCCGTCCTCGATGTACTCCCGCATCTGGTTGGGGGTGCCCAGTCCGGTGACGGCCACTTCCCCGGCGTAGTTGGAGTCAGAGATGTAGCGGGCGGCCGCGGCGATGCCCACGGTGGTCGGGGAGACGATCGCGTCCAGGTCCGAGTGAGTCTGCAGCAGGGCTGCAGTCTGATCGAAGGAGCGCTGATCGTCATCGTCGCCGTAGACCACGTCCACCAGTTCGATGTCCGGGTAGTTGGCCTCCAGCTCGGCCTCCATCAGCTCAATCCAGTGGTTCTGGTTGGTGGCGTTAGCGGCCGCGGAGAGGATAGCGATCTGGCCCTCGCCGCCGATCTGCTCGGCCACCAGCTCCACCTGGGCGCTGGCGATGCCCTCGGCGCTGGCCTGGTTGATGAACAGGTCGCGGCAGTCGGGGCTGGTGTCCGAGTCGAAGGTCACCACGGCCACGCCCACGTCGCGCGCCTCATTCAGGGCGTCACAGATGGCGCTGGGGTCGTTGGCGGAGATCACCAGGGCGTCCTCACCCTGCTGGGCGGCGGTGTTGATGTACTGCACCTGACCATCAGGAGTGGCCTCCTGCGGCCCCACCTCGGAGTAGCTGCCGCCGAACTCCTCGATGGCCTCGGCACCGCCGGCGTTGGAGGTGTCGAAGTAGGGGTTGCCCAGGTTCTTGGGCAGGAAGGTGATGTTCAGATCCTCACCGTCGGAGCCGGCGTCGCCGCCGTTTCCGCCGTCGCCTCCGCAGGCTGTGAGGACCAGTGCGGCGCTCATGCTGGTCGCTGCCAGCACCGAGAGCCGGGTGCGCAGTGCGGTGTTCCTCTTCATGGTTACCTCTTTTCCTTTCCGGGTCTCCACCGTTGGAGGCCCGAGACAATCTGTGGGGCCATCACCGAGGCGATGAGCAGCACGCCGATGATGATGTTGATGACGTTGACGGTCACACCCTCCAGGCGCAGGGCGGAGGAGATCACGCCGATGAGCAGCACCCCGGCGATCACGCCGTGCAGCGCACCGCGACCGCCGAAGATCAGCACGCCGCCCAGCAGCACCGCGGCGATGACCTCCAGCTCCAGGCCGGTGGCGTTGTCACCGCGGGAATTTCCGAAGCGCAGCGTGTAGAAGATTCCCGCCAGTGCGGAGACCGCACCGGAGAGGATGAAGGTGGTCATTTGGGACCGCGCCACGTTGACGCCGCTGAAACGCGCGGCCTCCTCGTTATGCCCAATGTCGTAGAGACCGCGGCCAAACGGGGTGAAGTGCAGCAGGACCGCGAAGACCGCGATGAGCACCACGACCGGCACGACGACGGCGGGCACCCGGGACTCTCCCAGGGAGGAGGTTGCCAGCGAGGTCCACTCCGGGTCGAAGTCGGTCAGGGCGGTGGTCCCGAGCAGGCCCACCGCGATGCCGCGGAACAGCGCCATAGTGCCGATCGTCACCGCCAGTGAAGGCAGCTTCACATAGGCCACGAGGAATCCGTTGAGGCCGCCGCAGAGGATGCCCACCAGGATCGCCAGCGCTCCGGCGACCGGGATGGAGAGGCCCCATTCGACGTGGAAGATGCCCACCAGCACGGAGGAGAGCCCCATGATGCTGGCAACCGAGAGGTCGATCTGTCCGGTGATGATCACGAGCGTCATGGGCAGAGCGATCATCATCAGAGGGGCGATGTCCAGCAGCAGGTAGCGCACGGTCAGGGGCCCGGAGAAGTTCTCCACCGAGACCGTCGCCCAGAGCCACACCAGCGCCAGCAGGGCAATGATGAGGAACTCCGTGGTGATGAAGGCGCGGAACCACCAGGGTCGGTGGTAGTTGGCGTAGCGGCGGCGCCGCTCGCCCAGCTGAACGGACTCGGCCGCTGCCGGTGCCGGCGTCGTGGTGGTCATCGTTGCCTCGCTTCCTGAAGCTTGCGGCTCTGGCGGGCGGCCAGGTACCGGTCCAGCACAATGGCGCCGATGATGAGGGCGCCGACCACAGCCCGCTGCCAGAAGTCGGGAATGCCGATGATGGGCAGGGTGCGGTTGATGGTCATCAGCAGGATCGCGCCGAAGGCCGCGCCCCAGACTGTTCCTGAGCCGCCGAAGATGGCGATGCCGCCGATCACTGCCGCGCCGATGGCCTGCAGCTCCCAGCCCATTCCGGCTCCGGAGCTGACGGTGCCGTACCGGGCGGCGTACATGACCCCGGCCAGGCCGGCGAGCGCGCCGCCGACCACGAAGGCGGTGATCACACGCTTGGTGGTGGGCAGCCCGTAGAGGGTTGCTGCCTCGGGGTTGGAACCGATGGCATACATCTCGCGACCGCTGCGGGTGGAGGCCAGCCAGTAGGCGGCCGCCAGAAGCACGACGACGGCGACGATGGTCAGCAGCGGAATGGTGGCGACCTGGTAGGTGCCCAGGCGCAGGAATTCGCGCGGCATATCCGAGGCATTGATTCGGTCGCTGCCGGCCCAGGTGAGCACCGCACCGCGGTAGATGTACATGGTGCCCAGGGTGACCACCAGGGCGGGGACTTTGCCGAAGGCCACCAGTGCACCGTTGATGAGCCCGAGGCCGGCACCGACGAGGATGCCGATCAGCACCACCGCCACCACCGGGATTCCTGGGATATCGATGAAGAGGCGGCCGGTCAGGTACGCGGTGATCGCCAGGGTTGAGCCCACCGAGAGATCAACGTTGCGCGTGATGATCACGATCGCTGAACCGACCGCCATCACGATGAGGATTGACGGGGTCAGCAGCAGATCCCGCCACCCCTGTCCGCTGAAGAGGAACGACTGATTCATGCTCGTCGCCACCGCAATCACCGCGAGGATGACCAGCACGATGGCTGTCTCGCGGGAGGCTAGGACGTTGCGGATCAGCCGTTGGGCGGTGCTCATCTGGCTGGGACGTGCCAGTGCCGCAGCGGAACTGGCGCTCTGGGTGCCGTGCTCCTGAGTGTTGGCGCTCATGCGACGGCCTCCTCTCGGATGGCTTCGTGGCGGGCGGTGGCCGCGTGCATGACCTTCTCCGCCGTGGCCTCTTCACGGCTGAGCTCGGCGCTGATGCGCCCTTCGCTGATGACCAGAACGCGGTCGGCCATCCCGAGGACTTCCGGCAGTTCGGAGGAGATCATGAGAATCGCCATGCCCTCCCCGGCCAGCTGCGAGAGCAGTCGGTGGACCTCAGACTTGGTGCCGACGTCGATGCCGCGGGTGGGCTCATCGATGATGAGCAGCTTGGGATCAGTTGCCAGCCATTTGGCGATGGCGACCTTCTGCTGGTTGCCACCACTCATGGTGGCGGCGTTCATCGACAGCGCGGACGTCTTGACCTGCAGGCGCGACGCCCACGGTCCTGCAGCTCGGTTCTCGGAGGCTGCGCTGATGAGGCCCAGGCGCGCCAGGCGGGATCGGATGGCGGCCCCAATGTTGCGAGCCACCGAGGACTCCACGACCAGCCCCTGCTGGCGGCGGTCCTCGGGCACCAATGCCATCCCTGCGTTGATCGCGGCAGTGGGGCTGTGCTTGCCCACGGAACGTCCGTGCATCCGTACGGTGCCGGCGTCGTAGGGGTCCACGCCGAAGACAGCGCGTGCGATCTCGCTGCGCCCGGCACCGACCAAGCCGGCTAGGCCCACGATCTCCCCTGCGCGGACCGTGAAGCTCACATCGGAGAAGACTCCGGCGGCTGTGAGACCCTCAACCTCCAGCACGGTTTCGCCGATCTCGGCGGGGGTCTTGGGGTAGAGCTCGGTGACTTCGCGACCCACCATCATGGTGACCAGTTCGTCATTGGTGGTCTGGTGCGTGGGGGTGGTGCCCACGTAGGCGCCGTCGCGCATGACGGTGATGGTGTCGCACAGGTCGAAGATCTCGTCGAAGCGATGGGAGATGAAGACGATCCCGCGTCCCTCATCCCGCAGGCTGCGCGCCACGGCGAACAGGCGTTCGACTTCCACGCCGGAGAGCGCGGCGGTGGGCTCATCCATGATGAGCAGGTGCGCGTCAAGGGAGATGGCTTTGGCGATCTCGATGATCTGCTGATCTGCGATGGACAGGCCCTGGGCCGGTCGGCGGGGATCCAGGTCAACCCCGAGGCGGGTGAAGATCCGCTCCGCCTCGGCGATCATGGCCTGCTTGTCGATGCGTCCGGCCCGGGAGCGAGGCTGGCGCCCCATGAAGATGTTCTCGGTCACTGAGAGGTCGGGGAAGAGCGTGGGCTCCTGGTAGATGACCGCGATGCCGGCGTTCTTGGCCTCTGCGGTGGAGGAGAAGGCCACGTCCTGACCGCGGAAGCGGAAGGTGCCGGCGTCGCGCTGGTGCAGACCGGCCACGATCTTGATCAGGGTGGACTTGCCGGCTCCATTCTCGCCTACCAGAGCGTGGATGGAGCCGGGGTGGACGGTGAGGCTGCCGTCGGCGAGCGCGGTGACGCTGCCGAAGGTCTTTCGCACGCCGGAGAGTTCTAGGACCGGCGTGGATTCGGTGTTCGTCATTGAACCTCCACGGTGAGAGTGCCGCCGTCCACGGGTGCATCGGGCGGTGAGGAGAGAGGAGGTGACCCTCTCGGTGACCGGTGATGCCGGCATATCGACCGAGTGAATCGTTCCAACTAGTGAGCCAGATCATATGACGCGTGTCACAGCAGTGTCAATACACTGCTATCCTCTTCAACCATGGGCGGGCTGATCACCGAATCCGCTCAGGCGTGTGGCTCCCGCGGGCCGGCGGCACAACGAGGTGCCCGGTGCGCGGGTCAGAGGTGAACAAGGAGGGGGCCCACTATGGCGATGGCTCAGGTTCGCGACGTCGCAGCGCTGGCTGGGGTCTCTCCCGCGACAGTCTCTAATGCGCTCAATCATCCACATCGCGTCTCCGCGCGCACGCTGGCCAAAGTACAGGCGGCGATCGAGGAGCTCGGCTACGTTCGCAACGATGCCGCGCGGCAGCTGAGGGCAGGCTCCAACCCTGCCGTGGGGATGATCGTGCTCGACGCCGCCAACCCCTACTTCACCGATGTGGCTCACGGAGCCGAACAGCACCTCGCCGAGCTCGGACGACCTTTGCTGCTGGGCAACTCCGCCCAGCGGGAGGAGCAGGAGCTAACCTACCTGCGCCTCTTCGACGAGCAGCGCGTGGCGGGGGTGCTGATAGCCCCGGTGGGTGATGTTCTGCCGAAGCTGCGCACCCTCAAGGACCACGGCACGTCGGTGGTGATCATCGACCGGAAGGCCGGGGCGGATGAGTTTTCCTCGGTCTCCGTCAACGATGAGCAGGGCGGATGGCTCGTCGCCGATCACCTCATCGACCAGGGGGCACGTCGCATTGCGGTGATCGGAGGACCAGGCAGCCTTCGGCAGGTCAGGCACCGTCTGCACGGCACTCAGCAGAGGGCCGATCGCACCGATGGGGCCACTGTGGAGTTTCTCGACACCGGAGCCATGGACACCGCCTCCGGGCGCGAGACCGTGCAGCGGCTCCTGGAGCGCCCCCGTGACGAATGGCCCGAGGCGATCTTCGCAACCAATGACCTGGTGGCCCTGGGCGCACTGCAGGTACTGGCCAGGGCCGGCGTCGAGGTGCCCGGGGAGATCATGCTGGCCGGCTACGACGACATCGAGTTCGCCGCCAGCGCGACCATTCCGATCACCTCGGTGCGGCAGCCCTCGGAAGAGATGGGACGTCAGGCAGCAGAGCTGCTGCGTCAGGCCATTGAGGATCCCGCGGCTGCGGTGCAGCACACGGTCTTCCAGCCGGAACTGATGGTGCGGGAGTCCACTAGCGCGCACTGAGGGCGCTGCAGGACCCGAAACGCAGAAAGTGTGCCGAAACTTCAGGAAAACGGAGGGATGCCCCCTGTTTCCTTCAGTTTCAGCACACTTTCTGGCGGAGAGGCTCCAGCGGGCGAAGCCGGCGCTAGGATGCGGGGCGGTCTCCCGCAAGCGCCTCAGCACTGCGCGGGCCGTGCGCCTTCTCCTTGTGGAGCACCTGCGGCATCCGCGAGACCCAGAACCACCCGATGAGGCCGGCCACCAGGAGCACGCCCGCGATGGAGTAGAAGAACAGGGTGATGCTGGCATCGAGGATGACCGGAGTCAGCAGGGCAGCACCGGCTGCCACGGCGCGAGTGAAGGCGGTGGCAATGCCCTGGGCTGCGCCGCGGTATTCGGTGGGGAAGATCTCCTGAGACCAGATCTTGAACATGGGCTCACCCGAGGGCTGCTGAGCAAACCAGAAGAGGGCGGCCATGAGGAAGACGGTTGCCGTGGTGACTCCCAGCATTCCCGGCAGCGCCCAGGCCAGAATGGCCAGGACCGTACCGATCAGGAACAGCGGCATGCGCAGCGGGGTGTCGCTGAAGCGCATGACCAGGAATGTGCCGACCAGGCCGATGAGCACTGCCACCACATTCAGCAGGGACGCCGTGGAGACGGAGGCGCCGCCGACGTCGGTAAAGAGGAAGATCGCGAACTGGCCGTTGGTATTGGCGGCGATGTTCTGGATGCCGTAGAAGAGGGAGACACCGATGAGTGCCCAGATGTAGGTTCGGCCGAAGAGGACTTTCAGGCTGGCGCGGTCGATGGTGCCGGTCTCCACGGCGTTCTTCTTCTCCTGCCACATCTGGGATTCAGGCAGGCGCCAGCGCAGGACCAGAACTACGAGAGCCACCAGCAGAAGGTGACCGTACATCAGACGAGCTCCGTCGACACCCATGTTGCCGGCAAAAATACCGATGACGTTGACGATCGGAATCACGATCATCCACAGGGCATGTGAGAGTGTGACGAACTTGCCTTCCTCGCCTTCCGGTGCCGACTCGGCGATCATCGCCAGTGAGGGCGGAAGGTCTGCACCAGAGGAGAAGCCCAGAAGCAGGATGCCCACATAGAGCCATCCCACACCCGGCGCCATCACCAGGATTACGGCGGCGATGACATAGAGAATCAGCGTGAGGGTGAAGACTCTCTTGCGACCGAAGCGGTCAGAGAGCGGTCCGCCGATCAGGGCGCCGACGGCGATCATTGCGGTCAGCAGGGCGGAGAGCTGGCCGTACTGAAACTCGGTGAAACCGAATTCCTCACGGTAGAGCACCAGCGCAGTACCGGTGGTCACAATGGCGCCGGCGTCCATATAGGAGGCCATGCCGGCCACCCCGGCGGTCCACCACGCTTTGCGGCGCTGAGCAGGATTGAGGGTCTGTGACATCGTTGTCCCCTTGGTCTTCAGTCTCGAGGTCAGCCCACGTGATCCACATCAATGACGCGCATCACGTGATAGCGATCACCCAGAGACTAGTGGGAATTGAATCGATTTACAACCCGTGACAACGTGCTGCCTGCGCTGGCCCAGAAGCGGCCTCCAGCCTTCCCCCTCATCGAGTGGAAGATTCTTACCGGTATATGGGCCGTGGGCGGCCATATCGCGGGAGAATCCTTCCACTCGATGTGACGGCGGGGCTTGAACAGGCCATACGGGTCTCCAGCCAGCCAGTCCTGCGCAGAAGCAGTGAGGGGGCGGCCCGTACCGGCCGCCCCCTCACTGAGTCCTATCCTCGCTCCGCAGTCACTCCAGGCCGGAGAGCCCCGCAGCCACGCCGAGGTCGAGATCATTGATCCGCACTGCGTTGCCGGTCTCCAGCGAGGTGTTCCCCGCCAGACCCACGGCCACAGCGCGCACGCCGTCGGGCCAGCCGGCGGCGCGGCCCAGCGGGTCCTCCTGGGGACCGCGGAAGACCTCGCGCAGCAGGTCGTCGTCAGCACCGCCATGAGCACCCACGCCCTCGGGAATCGGCACCTCCACGGCAGACTCAAACTGCTTCTGCACCAGCAGCTTCTCGGAGACGGGGCGGGCGCCGTCGTCGACCACCACATCGGGACGCGCGGAGGGGTCCACCACCACGTAGCCCTCGTCATCCAGCGCCACGGCCCCGCGCTCCACCACCGTCAGCTCGGCCCGGCCCTTGGTGCCGTTGACGTAGACCGTGTACCCCTCCCACGGACCGTGGGCAGAGAGCGTGTAGGCCATGGAGGAGCCGCGGCGGTAGTCGACCACCAGGGACATGTTGTCCTCGATGGTGATGCCCTCGTCGAAGACGTCACGATCGCGCAGGTAGCCGTCGTGGTGCTCCTGGTCGTAGTAAAGCCCCTTGAACACCGGGTCGGTGCGCAGGTCCAGGCTGAAGGCATCCCGGGCAGGGTGATCGGTGGTGCCGCGCTCCGGGCGCTCGGTGATGCCGCGAGCGCGAGCATTCTCTGCGCCGTAGAAGCGCAGCCCGCCAGAGGCGTAGACCTTGGTGGGCACATCACCCAGCCACCAGTTGACCAGATCAAAGTGGTGGCTGGCCTTGTGGATCAGCAAGCCACCGGACTTGTCCTTCTCGCGATGCCAGCGGCGGAAGTAGTCGGCGCCGTGGGCGGTGTCCAGCAGCCACTCGAAGTGCACTGCGGTTACCTCGCCGATCTCCCCTTCGCTGATGAGCTTCTTCAGCGCCCAGTTGCGCGGGGAATAGCGGTAGTTAAAGGTCACCACCACGTTGCGTCCGGTGCGCTCCACCGCCTCGGCGATGCGCTTGACGCCCTCCTCGGTGGTGGTCAGCGGCTTCTCCACGACGACGTCGGCGCCGGCCTCGAGAGCCTCGACGATGTAGTCCGCATGGGTGAAGTCCGGAGTGGTGATGATCACCCGGTCCAGCTTGTGCTCGGTGATCGCAGCGGTCAGCTCCGAGGGGTCGAAGCGCACTGGACTGCCCAGGCTGCGCCCCTCCCACTCCTGCGAGAACTCCAGGCGGCCGGGATTGGTGTCAGCCCAGGCGGCCAGCTCGGCCACCTCGGCATGCGGGCCGGCGATCGCCGTTAAGTACATCTGAGCGCGGGAGCCGGCGCCGAGCAGACCGTAGCGCAGGCGGGAGGAAACTTGTGCATCACCCATGGCGGGCGTCCGTCCTTTCGAGGTGAGAGGAAAGTGAAAAAGGTCAGCGCCGGCGTCGTCGTCCTCTAGGAAAAGGTACGACGACGCCGGCGCTGGGGACTACTTGATTCCGGACTTGGCGAAGCCCTTGACCAGGAACTTCTGTCCGATGAGGAAGGCGATGAACATCGGCAGCAGGGAGACCACACTCATGGCGAACATGGCGCCGTAGTTGGAGGTCGACTGCCCGTCGATGAACATGTTCAGCGCCTGCGGGACCACGAAGTTCTCCGGGGATCGCAGGTAGATCAGCGGTCCGAAGAAGTCTGCCCACGTCCAGATGAACGTGAAGATGGTGGTGGTGGCCAGGGCCGGCACCATCAAGGGCAGGGTCACCTGCACGAACTGCCGGATGTGGCCGGCGCCGTCGATGCGGGCCGCCTCGTAGAGCTCGTTCGGCAGGGAGCGGATGAACTGGACCATGAGGAAGATGAAGAATGCCTCAGTGGCCAGGAACTTCGGCACCACCAGGGGCAGGAATGTATCCAGCCAGCCCAGCTCGCGGAAGAGGATGAACTGCGGAACCAGCACCACGTGGAAGGGCAACAGCAGTGTGCCCAGCATGGCGGCGAAGGCGAGGTTCCGTCCACGGAACTCCAGGCGGGCGAACGCATAGGCCGCCAGCGAGCAGGAGATCAGGTTGCCGATGATCGCACCCAGCACCAGGATCGAGGAGTTGATCAGGTACACGTGGAACGGATACATCAGCGAGTCCCAGCCCTGGGTGTAGTTGTCCAGGGAGAGATCCGTGGTGAAGATCGTCAGGTTGGTGAAGATCTCCGAGTTCGGCTTCATGGAGGACACCACGAGCCAGATCAGCGGGTAGATCATGATCGCGGAGAGCCCGATGAGCACGATGTGCTTCACCACGGACTTCACCCGCGCTCCGATCGGACGGGCGGTGACTCCGCGCGGGTTGCGCGAGGTCTCCATGTCCGGGACCGCCTTCTCGTAGGGCTTGGTGGTGTTGTTTGTGGTCTGCAGATCAGTCGTCATAGAACACCCAATACTTCGAGAGCCAGAAGTTGACCGCTGTGAAGATGCCGATCAGCAGCACCAGCACCCAGGCCATGGCGGAGGCGTAGCCCATGGACATCGGAGTGTTGAAGGCCTGCTGGTACAGGTACAGCGTGAAGAACAGCGTGGAGTCCGAAGGACCGCCGGTGCCGCCGGAGACCACGTAGGCCTGGGTGAAGTTCTGGAAGGCGAAGATGATCTGCAGCACGAGGTTGAAGAAGATGATCGGCGTCAGCAGCGGTAGGGTGATGGTGAAGAACTGCCGGACGCGGCTGGCACCGTCGACCTCTGCGGCCTCGTAGTACATGTCAGGGATCTGTCGCAGGCCGGCCAGGAAGATCACCATGGGCGAGCCGAAGGTCCAGACGTTCAGTGCGATCAGCGTCCACAGGGCGTAGTCCGGGTGCGCGACCCAGCCCTCACCCTGGATGCCGAACCAGGAGAGGAACCCGTTGACCAGGCCCTCATAGCCGAAGACCTGGCGCCACAGAATGGCGATGGCCACCGAGCCGCCCATCAGCGACGGCAGGTAGAAGATGGAGCGGTAGAAGCTCAGACCACGCATGCCCTTGTCCAGGAGCACCGCGACTGCCAGCGCCAGCGCCAGCAGGATCGGCACACCCACGAACACGTAGATGATGGTGACTTCCAGGGATGTCCACAGGCGGGGGTCGTTCCACATGCGGATGAAGTTGTCGAAGCCGACCCAGGTGGGCGGCTGCAAGAGGTTGTAGTTGGTGAAAGCCAGATACAGCGACGCCAGCATGGGGCCGGCGGTGAAGCCGAAGATGCCGATCAGCCAAGGGAGCAGGAAGAGGAAACCGGCTTTGTTGTCCTTGTACCTCTTCTTGACCTTGGGCTGGCCTCGCTGGGCCTTGGCCTGCTTCGCAATCGTGCGAAGTTCGCCCAGACTGCTCACAAGACCTCCTCGTCATGGTCAGAAACGGTGCGGTCCCCGCCGACCCGAGGGGTCAAGAAAGCGGTTTCTCGCGTTTCGATGATCCTATGAGGCAAGTCACACCCTGTCAACCTGAAAGCGCTTTCCCGGGTGACCTGTTGCACAGAGTAATCTACCTCACGTGCAACGACGTGGACTTTTCATGGACCTTTCGCCGCTTCGCGAGTCTCCCGCCTACCTCCGCTTCTGGATCAGCGGGATCGCCGGAGGCATCGGTGTGCAGCTCACGGCTGTCGCCATTGGCATCCAGGTCTATGACATCAGCGGCTCCACGGCAGCGGTGGCCATGGTCGGTGCCCTCGCCCTGGGACCCATGATCCTCGTCGGCATCCTCGGGGGCACCATCGTGGACGCCTTCGACCGGCGCAAAGTGCTTATCTGGGCCTCACTGGTGGCGCTGATCGCCCCGGTGGGCATCGCGATCCTGGCGTGGAATGACGTCGAGACTCTCTGGATGTACTACGCCCTGACTACGCTCTCTTCCGCAGCCGGTTCCCTGGTCGGCGCGGCCCGCTTCGCCATTCACCCGAGACTGGTCCGTCGAGAACTGCTGCCCGCCGTGGCCGCCCTCTCCGCTATCTCTGCGGGCCTGCAGGCGGCCGGGGGGCCCGCGCTGGCAGGCATCCTGGTGGCCACGGTGGGCTACGCCTGGACCTACACGATCGACGTCATGCTCTTCATGGTCGGGTTCTGGGGCATCATCTCCCTGCCGCCGATCAAACCCCAGGGCGGATCCAAGCTCGGCCTCAAGGCGCTGAAGGAGGGCCTGGCCTTCCTCCGGGGCGCGGTGAACTTGCGCACGGCGATCGGCCTGCACGTGGCCGCCTTCGCCTTCGGCCGTCCCTACGCGATCTTCCCGGCGGTCGGCGCACTGCTGATCGGCGGCGGTGCGTGGACCGTAGGCCTGCTGACCGCCTCCGGGGCCGTAGGAGTGATCATCTCCAGCTTGCTCTCGGGCCGCTTCGGAGGGGTCCGTCGCCACGGCGCCGCCATCGGCTACTCCACCATGGTCTTCTCCGTGTTCGTCGCCCTGCTCGGCGCAGCAACTCTGTGGCTGGAGCACACCGATCGCGAGGTCAGCGAGCACAGCGCCAATATTCCGGCCCTCATCCTGCTCTGCAGCCTCACGGCACTCATCGGGGCCGCCGACAACGTGGCCGGGATCTTCCGCACCACCATGATGCAGTCGGCCACTCCGGATCAGTTCCGCGGGCGCTTGCAGGGCGTCTACACCCTGGTCCTCTCGGCAGGGCCTCGACTGGGCGACACCTACATCGGCTTTGTCGCCGCGGCGGCCACGCTGTGGTTCCCGCAGCTACTGGGCGCGCTCCTCATTCTGCTCATCGCAGGCATCTACATGAGGCTGCGCCCCGGATTCCGGCAGTACGACGGCGAGAACCCCGTCCCCTGATCCGGCCAGGGCCGGCGCAGCGTCAGACGGTGCGCAGCCCGCCCTCGATCTCCTGCAGTTCAATGAAGATCGCCCGCTCGTTGGGGGTGTCATTGGGCGTGTGCAGAGTCAGATAGAGCGTGCCGTCCAGGGCGCGGAAGATCATGCCGTGTCCGCCGTCGGCCTCATACAGCGGCTCAGGCTGCTGCTCCCATGGGCCGGTGATTTCCCCGGTAGCGGAGCGGGCCACACCCTGGGCGTAGCGGCCGCCGCGGAAGCTGGCCCAAAGCATCAGCAGCTCGCCCCGCTGGGTATGGTGCATGAACGGTCCATCGGTGACGTAGCCGGTGCCGTGCTTGGCCGAGTGCACGGCATCCACCCAGGGGGCCGACGACGCCGCAAACAGCTCAATGGGCTCCCCCACTGCTGTCTTCAGGTCCCGGGAAAGCTGCACAGCGCACACGGTCCCATCCGAAATCTGGACCCATTCGTGGCAGAAGACCATCCAGGGAGTGCCGTCAGCATCCACGTGCAGAGTCCCGTCCAGGCACTCCCAGTCGCGAGGGGTCAACGGCCCGTCGCTGTGCGGGGTGAAGGGCCCCTCAGGGGTGTCCGCTGAGAGGATCTGAGTCCCGCGGCGCACGGCCGGATCCTCATGCCCGAAGGTCGCGAAGAGGTAGAAGCGTCCCTGGTACTCGTGGACCTCCGGGGCCCAGTAATTGGTGGTGGACCAGAAGTCCGGGCCGGGCCGGAACGCCTCGATGGGGCCCTCCCAGTTCTTCAGGTCGGTACCGCGATAGCAGTCGAAGCCGGTGGCGGTGCCCTTCCAGATGTCCTTGTCGGTGGAGCCGAACAGGTAGTACGTACCGTTCTCGCCCTCCTGAGGGCGCGGCAGCACAAAGGGGTCACGCAGCTGAATCTCTGAAGTCTTCATAGGGGGTCTCCTTCGTGACGGTCACTGGACTGGAGTACGGGTCAGGAGGCGCGCGGCGCTACGAAGCCGGGGCTGGTGCGGCGGGCGATGCGCATCCCGCTCAGGTCCACGCGCTCGTTGGGGGCCAGCGTGAGCTTCAGCGAGCCCTCCGCCGAGGCGAGGGTGCCGGTGACCGGTCGTGCGGCGACGCCGACGACGGCGACGGGCTTGCCGGTGCGCTCGGTCATCACGCGCCAGCCTCGGGGGAAGCTCAGGTGCTGCTGGCCGTCGCGATAGGTGATGACCTGGTCGTCGTCGGCCGCGAGCTCGTAGTGAGCCCCGCCGACGGTGCGGGAGTAGGCGATGGCCTCAGCCGCAGTGCTCACCCCGGCCTTGCCGGTGCCGCCGTGAGAGGGATCCAGCCGCGTGGGGGCCAGGCCCGTGAAAGCGATCTCTCCGGTGGGCAGGGGAAGGACACCGAACATGCGCTCCACTGTGTCCAGCATCCACAGGATGGAGGGCGAATAGGAGCTCGTGAAACCGGCGTCGCCGCTCCAGGGGTCGATGCCCTGCGGGAAGTGCTCGGCCGCCGAGAGGGCGGACAGCAGCTCCCGGTTGGCGATCATCAGCTCGGCCGGACGTCCGTGATGTTCGAACGCGTGGGGGGCCCGCAGCTGGGTAAGGAAGTGCACGGGTCCGGCCCAGGAGTTGCGGGTGTGGTCGCCATCGTATCTGGGGTCGGAGAGCGAGATGGTGGTGAAGCCGTAGTGGGAGAGGAAGTGGGCGCTGTTCATAACATAGCGTTCCAGCGCCTGGGCGAAGAAGCGAGCGTCACCGATCTCACAGGCCAGCACGCGCAGCAGCACGTCGGAGATGACCTTGACCTGCTTGCCCTGGGCATCAAGGTCGTAGAACGTGCCATCAGCGGGGTCGTAGCAGTGCTCAAAGAGGGCCTTGACCGAAGCCTCGGCCTTGACCTCCCACGGCGTGGGATCTTCGCCGAGCTCCGCGGCGATCTTGGCCAGGTAGTAACGCTGGCAGGCGACATTGGCAGTGAGGTCCGGGGCCAGGAACGGGATGGTGGGCGCCTCGGGGTCGAACTGGGTGGCTTCACCCTGGTAGCAGCGGTCGGGCACGAACCAGAACCGGGGGGAAAGGTCGTGTCCGGTGTCAAAGGTGGAGAAGGCCTCCACGCACCCGGTCCCGCGGGTGTTGCGGTAGGTCATCAGCCACTCGTCGTAGCGGGCCATGGTGGCATACATCTGCTGCAGCCAGTCTCGGCCTGCAGCCGCCGACTCATCGCTGCTGTGCAGCTGGTAGTGGTTCCACACCGAACGCGCCAGCGGGGTGACGATCTGGATCTGGCTGAATCCCGGCCCGTCAGCGGTGACTTTGTAGGGGATCATGCCGTCTTCGCGCTGGTGCGTGGAGTAAATGCGGAAGGTCTCCGTTGCCGTCTCAGCGGCGAAGCGGGAGAGCATTTCGGTGTTGATGGTGCCAGTGGATTCGATCCAGGTGCCGGCGTAGACCCCGCCCTCATTGAGCACCGGCGGTGAGCCAGCCAGCGGCCGGATGCAGTCCTGCAGCTCACGAATGGCCTGCAGCCAGCGCTGCTCCACGGTGCCACCCACGGCGGCAAAGCCGACGCCGGAACGGTTCAGCTGCTCCGCCAGGGGCTCCTCGAGTCCGGCCTGCTCGGCGGCGGGAGCGGCGTCTCTCAGGCGGGCAAGGGCGGTCTCAAGCGCGGACATCGTGGTGTGGGCACCTTTCGTGGAGGAGGGTCGGGGGCTGATGAGGGCGGCGGGAGTCTGGGAACAGCCGTGCGGACGGTCCGGGAGTGGACCGTCCGCACAGGTGGTTCAGGATGTGCTGATGAGTGATCAGCCTGCCTGAAGGGCGCTTTCCATGTAGCTCAGCCATTCGGCCACGCCATCCTCCACCGACTGACGGTTGAAGAGGATGTCGGACTCGATGCGCTGGGACAAGGAGTTCATCTCAGCACCGCCGGCGGGCTGCGGCGGAGCGACCACACCCTGCTCCAGCACGCTCTGGATGTAGGCGGCTGCCTCAGCGTTGACCGGGTCCAGCAGCGGCTCCACGACCTCAAGCATCTCAGCGTTGAAGGGCAGACCGCGGTCGTCCTTGAGGATCTCGGCGGCGCGCTCGTCGTTGAGGATGAAGTCCATCAGCATGGCTGCGGCCTGGGGCTCGGAGGAGCCGGCGTTGATGGCCCAGAACTGTGAGGGCAGCACGGCCACACCGGGGTTGTCGGTCTCGGTGGGCGGCAGCACCATGCTGACCTCGTCATCGCCCAGCGCGGCAGTGTAGGGGGTCAGCTGGTTGCTGTAACCGAAGCTCATGGCGGCCTGGCCGGTGCCGAAGAGCGTCTGGTCAGGTGTCACATTGTGATGCTCAACGATGACGGAGGGGTTGGGCAGGGCGCCGGACTCCACCATGTCGACCTCGAGCTGGTACCACTGCTCCAGCTCCTCCTCGGTCACAGCCAGTTGGCCGTCCCAGTCGTAGAGGCCCAGGTCGCGTGATGCCTCACGGTCAAGTCCCCGGGAAGTGATCCCCCGTGCCTCATGTAAAA